>NZ_JBHTLQ010000045.1:0-28953 GCF_042679085.1 Phenylobacterium conjunctum
CCGGCCAGCCAGGCGCCCAGCGCCAGCAGCACGGCCAGGGCCAGCAGGCGGGCCAGGGCGTCGCTGCCGGCCTGCACCGTCAGCACCCAGGCCAGCCAGCCGGCGGCGCCGTACATCGGGAAGCTCATGGCCCGGCGGAAGGTCTCCATCCAGGCGCCGGGCTTGGGCAGGCTGGCCAGGAGGGCGGGCGCGAAGGCCGCAAGGGTGAAGGGCGCGGCGAAGCCGAGGCCAAGGCCGGCGAACACCGCCAGCGCCGAGGCCGGGTCCTGGGTGAGGGCCCAGCCCAGGGCGGGCGCCATGAAGGGCGCCGTGCAGGGGGCGGCGACCACGACGGCGAGCGCCCCGGTGAAGAAGGCGCCGGCCAACCCGCCCTTGGAGGCGAAGTCCTGGCCCACGCCCTGCAGCGAGGCGCCGATCTCGAACAGGCCGGACAGGTTCAGAGCGACCGCCAGCATCAACAGGGCCAGCACCGCCACCACCGGCGGCGCCTGCAGCTGGAAGCCCCAGCCCACCGCCGCCCCGCCAGCGCGCACCGCGATCAGCAGGCCGGCCAGGCCTAGGAAGGTCGCCAGCACCCCGGCCAGGAAGGCCAGGCCCTGGCGCCGCGCGGCGGCGTGCTCATGGGCGTGGCCGGCCAGCGACGCGGCCTTCATGGCCAGGACCGGGAAGACGCAGGGCATCAGGTTGAGGATCAAGCCGCCGACAAAGGCGAAGGCGATGGCCGCGACGAGGCCGAGCCCGCCGGACGCCTTGCCCGCAGCGGCCGGCGCAGCAGGCGCGCCCAGGCCCGAGGCGCCGGCCGGGGCCGCGCCGGCACTGGCGGTGATCTCGTAGGCCTTGCCCTTGAGGGCCAGAACGCCGGCCAGCTCCGTCGGCGGCTTACCCTCCGCATAGCCCGCGGCCGGCGGAGCCAGGGTCAGGGTCAGGCCGTCGGGGCCCCGCTCGATGGCCTGAGGCTTGGCGTGGTCCAGGACGGTGGGGGAATAGGGATAGAAGTAGGCCCCGGCCAGGTCGGCGCCCTTCAAGGCCTCGCCGGTGATCGCCAGGCTCAGGCCGGACTTGGCAGGGGCGAACACCGCGCTCAGGCCGGCGGGCTTGGGCGCATCGGCCAGGGCCTTGGCGATAGCGGCGCCCCACTGCAGGTCGGCGCCGGCGGGCTTCGCCGTCACCGGCAGGGTGAGCGAGACATCGGCGTCCTCGGGCACGCACACATCGGCGCAGACCAGCAGATAGACCTTGGCCTTCAGGGTGACCGCCTCGCCCACCTTGGCGGTCTTGGGCGCGGTCAGCGGGATCGGCAGCAGGACCTCGTCCTGGTAGCCGTAGTTCATCAAGGGCCCGGTCATGTGCTGGCCCGGCGTCGCCCAGACGATGTCCCCGGCGGTGAAGCCCTGGGGCAGGCTCCACTCGATCTCGGTGGCCTGGCCGGAATCGCCGGAATTGCGCCAGTAGGTGTGCCAGCCGGTCTCGATCACCTGGCGCAGGGCGACGTGGATCGTGCCGCCCGGCGAGATCCCTTCGGCGTCAGCCACCAGCGAGGCCTGGACATGCGGCTTAGGCGCCTGGGCGACGGCCGGCAGAGCAAACGCCAGGAGGCCGAGCGCCCCCATCATGCTGGCGATCAAGCGTTTCATGCGCGTCCCCCAAGGCTCAAGGCCGCTATATGGGCCTTAGCCGGGTTTCCGCAAAGCGCTCGACTTGTCGCGCGAGGCCGCCATCATCGACGAATCAGCTGGAAGCTCAGGGAGACGGCGTCTTGCCCGCGAATTTCGACGACATCGAGATCGGCCAGGTGGTGTCGCTGGGCGAGGTGCGGGTCGATTCCCGCGCCCTGGAGAGCTTCATCGAGTCCTTCGCGCCCGGCTGGCCGGCCGAGCGCGGCGCGCCGGACGCCATGGTCTATGCGATCTGGACCCGGCTGGACGCCGCCGCGGCCCTGGGTTGGCCCCAGACCAAGCGCCTGGGGGTCGACGCCCTGCGCTGGGTGCGTAATCCGCCGGCGGGCGAGGCCCTGCGCGGCCGGATGACGGTGATGGGCAAGGATCCCGTCGGCGACGGCAAGGGGATCATCATCGCTCAGCACGATCTGTTGGATGAAGCGGGCCGGCTGGTGTTTTCCTGCCTGACCCGCTCCGTCTTCGCGCGCTGATCGTCGCCGATCAGCCCGCCGCGGCGTCGGCGGCCACGGCGTTCTTGTAGATCTGCAGCGCGATCAGCTTGTCCCAGCCGTGCAGCGAGATCAGGTGCGCGTAGATCTGCATCAGCGCGCCGTTGTTGCGCAGCTCGACCAGCTTGTCGGTCGGCAGGGCGTTGAGCTTTTCTTCCGACACGCCCCAGAACTCGGCCACGGTCTGCGGCTCGCCGGCGGAGCCGTCGGCGTTCATCGGGGTGTGGGTGGCGCTCTTCAGCTCGAACAGGTCCAGGTCCTTCAGGATCTGGACGAAGTTGTTGGTCCGCTGACGCTCGAGTTCGTAGTTGTTGCAGAACTCGATGCAGTTCTGGGTGTACTCGGTCGGCGAGTTGTCGGCGTTGAAGAACGGCAGGTCGCCGCCTTCGGAGATGAAGTCCGCGGCGCGGTCGATGCACAGGATCATCTGGTTCGCGCCCGAATCATTGGCGAACACGAAGGGATAGCGGCGGATATAGGCGGGCACGTAGATGCCGGCCTCGAAGATGCCGTCCTCGCGCAGGTACAGGTTTTCGCCGGGGTTCAGGCCCATGACGGCGAGCGGCATCTTGTCGTCGCCGACGAAGATGATCGGGCTGGACAGGGCGGCCAGGGAGAACTCGGTCACGGCCAGCGGCACCGCGTGGCCTTCCTTGGCGAAGCCGAAGGGACCATCGACCCGGTTCACGCCCAGGGACTTGTGCATTTCCGGCGAGAGCGGCTCGGGCTGCTTGTAGAACAGGACGTTGCCGGAGATCTGGCCGCCGGGGGTGAGCTTGGTTTCGCTAGCCATGTATTGCCTTCGCGGATCGGGACGCTCTTGCGAGCCTTAGATGGTGAGTGCGGACGGGCCGTCCTCACGGCCGATCTTCGCAGGGATGGCGCTTCTAGCCCAACGTAAGGAAGCCCGCAAATCGCCTCGCGCGCCGCTTGCCTGGCCCTCGCCTAGGCGCTTCAATCCTCCCCATAGAAGAACGACGTTTTGGAGGAAGCATTTTCATGCCCATTTTTTATCCCGACATCCTGAACCAGCGCACCGCCCCGCGGACCTTTTCCTACGGCGACAAGGACGTGATGCTCTACGCGCTCGGCGTGGGCCTTGGTCAGGACCCCATGAACGAGACCGAACTGCCCTTCGTCTATGAGAAGGGCCTGAAGGTCATTCCGACGGCCGCCACCGTGCTCGCCTCGGGCGCCGGCCGCGCCGGTCCCGCCCCGGACATGCCGCCTGGCCACCGCCAGAGCCAGATCAACTTCCTGATGGTCGTCCATGGCGAGCAGAAGGTCGAACTGCACAAGCCCCTGCCGACCTCGGGGACCTTCACCGCCGAGGGCCGCACCATCGGCGCCTATGACAAGGGCGAGGGCAAGGGCGCGGTGATCATCAACGAGACCGTCTGGACCGACGAGAAGGGCGAGAAGGTCGCCACCCTCACCGGGTCCACCTTCGCCCGCGGCGACGGCGGCTTCGGCGGCCCTTCCGAAGGCGCGCCCGAGCCGCACGCCGTCCCGACCCGCGCGCCTGACCTGTCGGTGGACTTCACCACCCGCGAGGACCAGGCCCTGCTCTATCGCCTGAACGGCGACCGCAACCCGCTGCACTCCGATCCGGACGTGGCCAAGCGGGCCGGCTTCCCGAGGCCGATCCTGCACGGCCTGTGCACCTACGGCATCACCTGCCGCGCGGTGCTGCAGGCGATCACCGACTTCGACCCGGACCAGATCTATTCGCACCAGGCGCGGTTCTCGGCCCCGGTGTTCCCGGGCGACACCATCACGGTGGACCTGTGGAAGGACGGCAAGGAGATCTCGTTCGAGGCCCGGGTGAAGGCCCGCAACGCCACCGTCATCAAGAACGGCCTGACCGTTCTGCGCTGATCCTCATGATCGCGACCCGCCGGTTTTCAGCCCGGCGGGTCCGGTCTATGGAGGCGGCATGACCTCCTCCTCCAAGCTCCTGTCCGGCTTCGCCGCCGTCGCGGTGGTGACCCTGGGCGCCTGCGCCGCCCTGCCCTTCCCGCACAAGACCCAAGCCCCCGCCGACGCGTCGTTGGCGGCCCCGACCCCCACCAAGCTTTCCGGCTATCTCTCGGCCACGGACATCGACGGCAAGGCCCTGCTCGGCCCGCCGCCGTCCCCGGACTCCTTACGCGGCCGCGCCGATCGCGAGGCCTATGAGCAGACGCGCAGCCTGCAGGGCTCGCCCCGCTGGGCCCAGGCCATCAAGGACAACGACATCTGGCAAGGCGGCGCCCTGGAGCGCTATTCCTGCGCCCTGGGCGTGCGCCTGGGCGAGCGCGAGACCCCGGCGGTGTGGAAGCTGCTGCACCGGACCGAGCTGGACGTCCGCACCGTCGGAACCCCGGCCAAGAATTTCTACAACCGCACCCGGCCGATGATCGGCGACGATCGGCCGATTTGTGTGCCGCGCGAGGACTGGATGCGCACCAACGCCTCCTATCCGTCTGGCCACGCCATGGTCGGCTGGTCCTGGGCCCTGATCCTGACTGAGATCCAGCCTAAGGCGGCCGACGGGTTGATGAGCGCCGGCAAGGCGGTGGGCGACAGCCGCGCCATCTGCGGCGTGCACTACCCCTCCGACATCGAGGCCGGCCGCACCCTGGCCGCCGCCATGGTCGCGCGCCTGCACGCCGACGCGAGCTTCCAGGCCGACCTCGCCGCCGCCAAGGCGGAACTCGCCAAGGCCCCGAGGGCGGAAGGGCTCAGCTGCCCGACCCAATAAATCCGTCATGGCCGGGCTTGTCCCGGCCACCCATGAACTCCGTATCGGCAGGATCAGGCGCGTATGGGTGGCCGGCACAAGGCCGGCCATGACGTCAGTTCGTTTGGCGCCGCGCGGCGAACACCACGTGCCGCCGCAAGGGATGATCCTGCGCTAACCTCGGATGATCGAAGTCCCGCGAGGGATCGTGGATCATCCCGATCTTCCGCATGACGGCCTGCGAGGCGAGGTTGGTGTCGGCCGTGAACGCTACGATCTCGGCCTCGTCGAGGTTGGCGAAGGCCCAGTCGAGGGCCGCCTTGGCGCCCTCGCTGGCCAGCCCCTGACCCCAGGTCTCCGGCGTGAGACGCCAGCCCATCTCGACACAGGGACTGACCGGAAGGCCCTCGACCCGCGCGAGGCCGATGAAGCCGATCACCCGCCCCGTCGCCTTCAGCTCCGCCGCCCACAGGCCAAAGCCGTGCGCGTCGATGTGGGCGTTGATGCGCGCCGCGATGGCGTCGCTGGCCGCCCGGTCCATGGGGCCGCCTAGCCAGGCATAGACGCGCGGGTCGGTGTTGACCGCCGCGAAGTCATCCAGGTCCGCGTCGCGGAACCCACGCAGGATCAGGCGAGGCGTCTCGATCATCAGGCCGGCCGCGGACCCGCCAGCGCGCCGTAGAGGTCGGTGCGCCGGTCGCGGAAGAAGCCCCAAGCGGCGCGGTGGCGGGCCAGGAAGTCCAGGTCGAAGGTGGCCGTCAGCACGCCCTCGTCGTCGCGGCCGAACTCAGAGACCAGGTCGCCCCGGTGGTCGGCGATGAAGGACGAGCCATAGAAGCCCTGGCCGCCGCCGGGATAGCCATCCCAGGGCTCGAAGCCCGTGCGGTTGGCGCCCACCACCGGGATCACGTTGGACACCGCGTGGCCCTGCATGGCGCGTCGCCACGGCAGGGCGGTGTCCAGGCTGGGGTCATGCGGCTCGGAGCCGATGGCGGTGGGATAGAGCAGCACCTCGGCGCCCATCAGGGCCATGGCCCGGGCGCATTCAGGGTACCATTGGTCCCAGCAGATGCCGACGCCCACGCGGCCGAACCGGGTGTTCCAGACCTTGAAGCCGGTGTCGCCGGGCCGGAAGTAGTACTTCTCCATATAGCCGGGGCCGTCCGGGATATGGCTCTTGCGATAGACGCCCATCAGCGCGCCGTCGGCGTCGACCATCACGAGGCTGTTGAAATAGTGCGGCCCCTCGCGCTCGAAGATCGAGATCGGCAGCACCACGCCCAGCTCCGCGGCCAGGGGCGCCAGCGCCGTCACGCATGGATGCTCGCGCCACGGATGGGCCTGCGCAAACCAGCGCTCCTCCTGGGCCACGCAGAAATAGGGGCCCTGGAACAGCTCCGACGGCAGGATCACCTGGGCGCCCTTGGACGCGGCCTCGCGGATCAGCTGCGCGGTGCGCGCGATATTGTCAGCCAGGTCGTCGCCATAGTGGGTCTGCAGGGCGGCGACCGAGATTGTGCGGGACATCAGGCAGGCTCCTGCTGGGTGATGCAGTGGAACGAGCCGCCGCCCGACAGGACGGCGTTGGAGGACAGGCCGATCACCGCCCGGTCCGGGAACAGGGCCTGCAGGGCCTGCAGCGCCAGGTCGCTGGCCTGGCCCTCCGAATAGATGGGCATGATCACGGCCCGGTTGGCGATGATGAAGTTCATGTGGCTGGCCGGCGCGGCCCCGCCCTCGCCGCCCTCGATCCAGCCGGGCGACGGGATGCGCGCGACGGTCAGGCGCCGGCCCTCGGCGTCGTGGGCGGCGGCCAGGCGGCGGGCGGCGTCATCATAGGCTTCCGTGTTCACGTCGCCGCGGCCGAAGCCCATGGGACAGGCCACGACGCCGGGCGCGACGAAGCGGGCCAGGTTGTCCACGTGGCCGTCGGTGTGGTCGTTCTCCAGGCCCTCGCCCAGCCAGACCACCTTACGCGCGCCCAGCGACTGGGCGAGCGCGGCCTCGGCCACCGCCTCGGTCCAGCCGGTGTTGCGGTTGGGGTTCAAGAGGCACTGGCCGGTGGTCAGGATCGTGCCGGCGCCGTCATGGTCCACGGCCCCGCCTTCCAGGATGAAGTCGTTGAGGATCATGGCCGTCTCAGAGGCCACGGCGATCTGGCCGGCCACCTCGTCGTCGTGGTCGAGCACGTACTTGCCGCCCCAGCCATTGAAGCGGAACGCCTGAGCGACCGGCCCGTGCGGGCCTTTCGCAAAGATCGGCCCGGTGTCGCGCAGCCAGATGTCGCCGAACCGGCCGGGGACGATCTCCACCCCCGTCACATCGCCCAGCAGGGCGCGGGCCGCGGCCTCGCCCTCGTCGCAGCCGGTCAGCAGGCGCACCCGCTCGCCGCCGGGACCCGCCAGGGCGCGGGCCAGGGCCGCCACCTCGGCCTGGGCCGGCTCGAGATTGTCCTCCCACAGCTCGCCATGGCTCGGAAAGCCCAGCCACATCGCCTTGTGGGGCGCCCATTCGGCGGGAACGGTCAGGGTCATGGCGGCTCCTTGGAGGGGCGGGGCGAAGAGGGGCGCAGATGGGCGGTGCGGACCGCGACGTCAAGCACCCAAACAAAAGGGGCGGCCCGTCGCCGGGCCGCCCCCAAAGCTCTAGATCGCTATGCGGCGATTAGAATTCGGCGTGCAGGGTCGCCACGAACGCCCGCGGATAGCCCGGTTGGAACTGGGCCGTGCCGTTGGTGTTGGTGGAGATGTCGGCGAGGTACTTCTCGTCGAACAGGTTCTTCACGTTGAACTGCAGGTAGGCCTTCTCCATGCCGATGTCATCGAGCTTGAAGCGCAGGTCCAGATCCCACAGGGCGTAGCCCGGAGCCTTTTCGGTGTTGGTCAGGTTCGTCCAGCGGCTGCCGACGAACTTGCCCTGGACGCCGAGGCTGGCCCAGTCGGTGATGTCCCAGTTGACCCGGGTCGCGCCTTGCAGCTTCGGCACTTCGTAGAGCGACTTGCCCTTGGTGGGCAGGATCGCGCCGCCGGCGCCGTTCGGGAAGTTCGACTGGATCTCCGACTGCACGTAGGAGAGCGAGGTGTAGAAGGACAGATAGTCCTCCGGCTTGTAGCTGAGCTGGGCGTCAACGCCCTTCAGCTTCACTTCGCCGACGTTCACCGAATAGAAGATGCCGGCCGCTTCATCGAACTGACGCTCAACGCGGTTCTTGAAGTTGTTGGTCCAGGCGTCGACCGAGACCAGCAGGGTCGGCGAGGTCCAGCGCCAGCCCAGGTTATAGGCGTCGGCGACTTCCGGCTGCGGGTTGACCACGTTGCGATCGTACAGGTCGTCGGTGCGCGGCGCCGACAGGGTCTGGGCGTAGCTCAGATAGACCTGCTCGTGGTCGCCGATGTCATAGGACACGCCGACGTTCGGCAGCACCTTGTCGTACTTGCGCTCGATCTTGCGGGGCTGGCCCCACAGGGTCGCGGCGCTCGGCACTTGCGAGCCGGCCGGGAAGGTGACGAAGGGCACGCCAGCGCCGTCGTTGGAGCCGACCACGACCGTACCCACCTGGTTGGTGCAGTAGGCGTTGAAAGTGTCGCGCATATAGCAGTTCTGGTTCAGCTCACGCTTGAAGAACGGGGCGCGGGCGCCGAGGTTCACCAGCACCTTGTCTTCCAGGAAACGGCCACGGTACTCGACCGCGATCTGGTTCAGGGTCGCGAAGGACTGACGGTCACGGCGGCGCAGGATCGAGCCGTCCGACAGCTTGATGGCCTGGCCGTAGCCATCCTTACCACCGAACACGTTGCCCGGGTCGCCGCCGGCGCTGAACAGGCTGGCTTGGCCGGTCTGACGGTGACGAGCGTAGTCGTAGGTGTAGGAGGCGCGCAGGCTTTGGCCGTCCGCGAACTTCCAGATCAACGACGAGTTGACCGTGTAGCGGCGGGTGTTGGTGGTGTTCGGCCAGTAGACCAGGACGCGGTCGATGGTGTCGCCGTCGCCGTTCAGGTCGGTCGGCGAGCGCAGCTGCGGGTCGTTTTCCGGCATGATCGTCCGGCCACCGCCGTTGGCGATCACGTACTGGAACGCCGGGTCGATGGTCAGGACCAGGTTGTCGGTCAGGTGGAACAGCGACTGGCCACGCAGGTTGCCGGTGTTCGACGGGTTGATGTTGTTGCCGACATAGTTGGCGCAGGCGGCGGTGAAGCCGGTCGCCGAGGTGGCTTCGTTCTGGATCGTGCCGGCCACCGGGGTCGGACGGGCGCAGGCCGCGTCGTAGGGCAGCTTCACGCCTTGCTGGAACTGGGCCAGGGTGATGCGGCGGATGAAGTTGTTGCGGTTGACGTTGTAGTTGGCGATCAGGCTGACGAAGTCGCCGTTGTCGCCCAGCTCTTGATAGATGCGGGCGTTGTACTGCGTCTTGTCGATCTTGCCGGGCGCGTTGAAGATGTCGTTGGTCGCGCGGTTGTAGCTGGCCCAGGCCTTGGTGCCCCAGGGGCCGACCTTGCCGGTTTCGATCACGCCGTAGATGCGGCGGAAGTTCTCAGAGCCGACGCCCAGGTCGAAGCGCGCGCCGAACTCGTCCTGCGGCTTGCGGGTGATGTAGTTGATGGTGCCGCCGGCGGCCGCCGCGGTCGGGCTGTCGACGTCGGTGGTGCCCAGGTTCACGTCGACCTTTTCGATCAGGTCGCCGTCCAGCTGCTGGTTCGGATAGACGGCGTAGTTGCCGCTGTCGTTCAGCGGGATGCCGTCCTGGATCAGGGCGATGCGCTGGCTGTCGAAGCCGCGCAGGGTGATGTCGCCGCCGGCCGAACCGAAGGCGTCGTTGCCGGTGAAGTTCACGCCCGGCAGCAGGTTGATGGTGTCCAGCACCGTCGCGCCGGGGGTCTGGGTGGAGATGAACTCCTGGCTGATGGTCGAGCGCGCCTTCGGCTCTTCCACCGCCACCATGCCGTCGAGGCTGCGGGTGGCCTGGCCGGTGACGACCAGTTCTTCAACGACCGCGGTGCCGGTCGACTGGGCCATCGCGCTGGTCGCGAGCACCATGCCCGCCAGCGCGCTGGTGGCGCACAGAGCGCGCCGGAAAACGATGTTCATGTGGATCCCCTCCATCGAGCCGGGGGGACGCCTGCCCAGGGCCCCCCGAGTGGCGCCCCTATAGCGCGGAATTGACGGGTGTTGGTGACGCTTTTGTAACGGTCGTAAGGAGTTGTAACACTGCTGCGCAAATGCCACGCATCGGCCCTTGCATGGTGGGCCGCGCCGGGACAGGGTCCGCGCCTGCGAAGGAGCCCTGCTTGAGCCGCAAGCCTTTATCCGTACAGGGATTGAGCGCCGAATGGCGCGGCGCGCTGTGGATCGCGGCGGGCCTGACCGTGGTTCGACTTGTCGCACTCTTTTCGACCAGGCTGGAGCTCTATCCGGACGAAGCCCAGTACTGGGTTTGGTCGCGCACCCTAGATTGGGGATATTTTTCCAAGCCGCCGATGATCGCCTGGGTCATCTGGGCCACCACCCATCTGGGCGGCGATTCTGAACCCTGGGTGCGCCTGGCCGCGCCCCTGTTCCACCTAGGGGTGACTCTGGCCGCCTTCGGGATCGGGCGCCGACTCTATGGCGCGGCCACCGGGTTCGCCGCCGCCGCCCTCTACGCCCTGACGCCCGCCATCCAGCTGTCCTCGCTGGTGATCGCCACCGACGCGCCGCTGCTGTTCTTCCTGGCCCTGTCGCTGCTGGCCTATGTGGAGCTGCTGGCGGCGACCGAAGCGCGGGCCAGGCTGGCCTGGGCGGCCGGCCTTGGCGCGGCCGTGGGCCTGGGCTTCCTGTCGAAATACGCGGCGGTCTACGCCATCGCCGGCCTTGTCCTGCACCTCGTCATCTCGGCCCAGGCCCGAAAGGCCTGGACCCTGCCCGCGGCCGCCGCGGCGCTTGGCGCCTTCGCCCTGATCCTGGCCCCCAACCTGATCTGGAACGCCACCCACGGCTTCGAGACCCTGAAGCACACCGCCGACAACGCCGCCTGGGGCGGCCGCCAGCTGTTCAATTTCGCCGAGCTCGGTCAGTTCCTGGGCTCGCAGTTCGGGGTGTTCGGGCCGATCCCCTTCGCCGTGCTGATCGGCGGCTCGGTCCTGTTGGCCTGGCGCCGACGGCTGACCGAGGCCGACCTGACCCTGATGTGCTTCGCCCTGCCGCCGCTCCTGATCGTCAGCGTCCAGGCCTTCATCAGCCGGGCCAACGCCAACTGGTCCGGCGCGGCCTATGTGGCGGGCGCGATCCTGGTGGCCGCCTGGCTGATGCGCTGGCGGGCCAAGGGCTGGCTCTTGGCCGCCATCGTCAGCCAGGGCGCCCTGGCCGGCCTGTTCCTGGCCTGCGTCCTGTCCCAGCCCTTCGCCGAGAAGATCGGCCTGGCCAACGCCTTCAAGCGCGCCAAGGGCTGGGAGGCCACCGTCCACGCCATTGTCGAGCGCGCCAGTGTCGATCCCGGCCTGACCGCTGTCGCCGTGGACGACCGCTTCCTGTTCAACGCCGCCGGCTATTACGGGCGCGACTTCTTCCAGGCGCCGGGCGCGCCGCCCCTGAGGATGTGGGTGCGCGAAGCCCATCCCAACAACCAGGCCGAAACCACCGCCCCGCTGACCCCCGCCCAAGGCCGCCGCGTGCTCGCCGCCAGCCTGGAGCTGGTCTATCGCGACGAACTGGCCGCCGACTTCCGCGCCGTCTCGGATCGAGAGATCAATTCGGTGATGCTGGACAAGAAGCGCCGGCGCCGGATCGAGACCTTCATTGGCCAGGACTTCGCGCCCCGGCCGCGCGATCCGGTCACCGGCCTGCCCACACAGCCTTGAGCCGGGCCTCGCGCCCGCAGCCGACGCGATAGGCGTTGTAGTTCACCGGGTTCTTGCGGGCGTAGTCCTGGTGATAGCCCTCGGCCGGCCAGAAGGTCATGGCCGGGCGGATCTCGGTGGCCACCGGCTTCTTCAGGATCTTGGCCACCTTGGCCTTCACCTGCTCGGCGGCGCTGCGCTCAGCCGGGTCGGCCACGAACACCGCGGTGCGGTAGGACGGGCCGTAGTCACAGATCTGCCCCGCCGGGTCGGTGGGATCGATATTGTGGAAGAAGGCGTCGACCAGCTGCGGATAGCTGATCTTGGCCGGGTCATAGGTCACCCGGATCGCCTCGAAATGTCCGTCGTGGTTCTCGTAGGTGGGGTTCTTCCGGACGCCGCCGGAATAGCCCACCACCACGTCCTTGACGCCGGGGGTGTGCTCGATGTCGTGCTCGGCCGACCAGAAGCAGCCGCCCGCGAAGATCGCGGTCTTGTAGGGGCCGGCGGCGGAGGCGGCGCTCGCGGCCCCGGCGACGGCAAGCGTGACGATCATCAGGCGGCGGATCATGGGGGTCTCCGGTCTCGGTGAGGTTACGCGGGCGTGGCTACAAGGGATGCGGCCATCTCAATCCAGGCGCAGCAGACGGTCCAGGGCGAAACGTCCGCCGCCCCGGGCGATCAGATAGATCAGCAGCCCGGCCCAGCTCAGGTGGGTCGGCCAGGCGTCGGGATAGACGAAGATCTCGATCACCAGGGTCATGCCTAAGAAGGCCAGGGCCGAGGCCCGCGTGAACAGGCCCAGCACCAGGAGGATCGAGAACAGGTGCTCGGCATAGGTGGCCAGATGCGCCGCCAGGTCCGGCGGGATCAGCGGCAGGTGATATTCCTCCCGGAACAGGGTATAGGTCCCGTCGGTGATGTGGATCAGGCCGTCGACCTTGGTCCGGGCCGACTGGAAGAACACCCCGGCCACGCCGAGGCGGGCCACAAGGGCGATGAGGTCTTCGGGGATGCGTTGGGTCAGCGCCGTCAGGCGGCCATAGGTCTGGGCGATCATGCTGGGATATCCGTGAAGCCGGCGAAGGCGCCGGCGGCGATAAGGGTTGAGAACAGGCCGGCCAGGTCCAGGCCAGGCTCAGTGGTCAGCGCGGCCTCAGCCGCCTGGGCCAGGCTCTGGCCCGCCCGGCAGGCGGCCAGGAAGGCGGCACCGCCAGGGCTGAGCGACAGGGTCTCGACAGTGAGGCGTGGACGCAGGACCAGGACGGCGCTCGGCGCATCGTCCAGCTCCAGGGCCTCCGACGCCGGCTCCGCGCGCAGGGCCAGCCACAGCTCGGCCAGGCCGTCGTCGAAGGTGAACAGCCGGGCGCTCGGATGCAGGGTCGGGGCCGTGACCGCGAAGTCCTCCGCGCCCAGGGCCTCAAAGGCCGCGGCCTCAAGCGGCGCGGCGTCCTCGGCCAGGTGCGCCTCCACCCAGGCCCGGTCGAGCCGGGCGAGAGCGGCCAGGAATGGCATGGCTGCGGCGGGCGCGAAGCCCTCCAGCCAGTCGGCGAAGTCGCCGCCGTGGTCCAGCAGCGAGGCCTTGGCCGGCGGTCGTTCTGCGGCGTGGCGGACAGCGGCGGCGCTGAGCCAGGCCTCCCCCGTCACCTTGGCCACGGCGGGAAAGTTGGCGACCAGGGCGTCGGCGCAGCCCTTGGCCACGGTGTTGCGATAGACGCTCACCCCCGCGGGCTCGGCGCCCCAGGGCGCAAGCGCGGCGTCGTCGCCCGCCAGTGCGGCCGAGAACGCGTCCTGGAACAGGGACAGCTCAGACATGGGCCAGCGCTCCCGCCAGCAGGCCATGGGCCCGGTCGCGCTCGGCCATCAGCTCGGCGAAGGCCGGGACCTTGTCGTCCCGCTCGATCAGGGTGGGCCGGGGCCCGATCCGTTCGATCAGCCGGGCGTAGAGGCTCCACACCGTTTCCGCCACCGGCGCGCCATGGGTGTCGATCAGGAGGTCGCAGGTCGCATCGGCCTCGTGGCCGGCCAGGTGGATCTCGCCCACCGCCTGGGCTGGCAGGGCGTCCAGATAGGCCCGCGCATCGAAGCCGAGGTTGTGGGCGCTGACCGCCACATTGTTCACATCGACCAGCAGGCCGCAGCCGGTCTTGCGGACCAGCTCGGCCAGGAATTCCACCTCCGCCAGGTCGTGCCCGTTCAGCGGCGTATAGAGCGACGGGTTCTCGATGAGCACCCGACGGCCGAGGACATCCTGCATCCGGCCCACATTGTCGGCGATGCGGGCGAGCGCCTCTCGGGTGCGGGGAAACGGCAAGAGGTCCGGCGCATAGGCGCCCCGCCGCTTCGACCAGGCCAGGTGCTCGGAGACCACGAAGGGCTCGAACCGGTCCACCAGCGCCTTCAGCGCCGCCAGGTGCGCCGCATCCGGCGCCTCATCGGCGGCGAGCGACATCCCCACCCCGTGCAGGGACAGGGGATGCTTGGCCCGGATCGCCTCCAGCCAGGCGAGCCGCGGCCCGCCGGCGCACATGTAGTTTTCGGGGTGGACCTCGAACCACAGCCCCTCCGCCCCGCAGTCCAGGGCGGCCTCATAGTGCTGGGGCTTCAGGCCGATCCCGGCGGTGGGGGCGGAGGGGGTCACGTTCAGGCCTTGGGGGTCAGGGAGCCCATGCCGTGGGGCGTCTTGGTGGTGACGCAGGTCCCCTTGGGCACCCGCTTATAGGCCTTCCCGTCATAGTCGACCTTGGAGGTCCCGGCGCAGGTGGCGCCGGCGGCGGCCTTGCAGTCATTGTGCCCGGCCAGGGCCGCGCCGTAGCAGCGCTCGGTGGTCAGCAGCTTGGGAATCTGGGCCAGGCGGGCCATCTGACCGGCCTGGGCGGCGCCGGCGCTGAGCGCCAGCAGACCGGCGGCGGCGAGGCCCGCGCGGGCGAGGGTCTTGGGGGTCATGGAGATCTCCCGGGGTCGTCTGGAAGGAGAGTCGCGGCGGGCCGGCTATGGCCCGCCGCAATCAGGCTCAGGCCTTGGGGGTCAGCGAACCCATGCCCTTGGGCGTCTTCATGGTGACGCAGGTCCCCTTCGCCACTTCCTTGAAGGCCTTGCCGTCATAGTCGACCTTGGACGAGCCGGCGCAGGTGGTGCCCGCCCCCGCCTTGCAGTCATTGTGGCCAGCCATGGCCACGCCGTAGCACTTCTCCGTGGCGGCCGGCTTGTCGGCGGCGAGCGCAGCGCCGCCGGTCAGGGCCAGGAGGGCGGTGGCGGCGAGGGTGGTCTTGATCGCGTTCATCTGGGTCGTTCCTCTAGGTTGGCAGGAGGGCCGCGTCCGGCGGCGCTCACAGACCCAGTTCGCAAGCCGCGCGGCTCAGGTTACGCAGACCCTCGATATTTTTTTCGGCGGCCAGTCGTGTAACCTTTGGCCCGTTCCCCCCGAACTCATGGAGACTCGCCCGCGTGGCCGCAGACCTCGAGGACCGCCTGAAGGCCTTGATGCTGCGCGGCCAGGCCGGCGACGCCGCCGCCTGGCGCGAGCTGCTGGCCCTGCTCAGCGTGCGGCTTCGGATGTTCTTCGCCCGCAGGCTCGATGGCGGCGCGGACGTGGAGGACCTGGTGCAGGAAACCCTTCTGGCGGTGCACCGCCGGCGCATGACCTACGACCCGGCCCAGCCGTTCACGGCCTGGGCCCACGCCATCGCCAAGTACAAGCTGATCGATCACTGGCGGCGCAACCGGACGCGGAAGCACGAGCCTCTCGACGACCTGGCCGACTTCCTGGCCGCGCCGGAAACCGAGGCGCCGGAGACCCGCGGCGATCTCGACCGGGTGCTTGCGCACCTGCCGGATCGGCAGCAGAAGCTGGTGCGTGACGTGAAGCTTCAGGGCCTGAGCCTGGCCGAGGCCGGCGCCCGGGCCGGGATCAGCGAAGGCGCGGCCAAGGTCGCCCTGCACCGGGCCCTAAAGGCCCTGACCGAATTCGCCCTGAAAGGGCGCGACGACAAGGAGCGCGGGTGAAGACCGACGACCTGATCGAGGCGCTCAGCCTGGACGTGGCCCCCGCCGCCGGGGTCCGCCCCCGCCTGGCCGGGGCGGCGGGCGCGGGTGCTGTGGTCGCCTTCGCCCTGGTCGCCCTGTGGCTGGGGTTCCGGCCCGACTATCCGGCCGCCTTCGCCAAGCCGATGTTCTGGATGAAGGCGATCTATGCGGCCCTGATCGCCCTGGGCGGTTTCTGGTGCGTGGATCAGCTCGCCCGTCCCGCCGGCTCCGGCCGCAAGGGCGTAACCTTCGTCCTGGTCGTCTTCGGCCTGATCTGTCTCGCCGCCCTGGTGCGCTGGTTCATCACCCCGGCGGAGGACCGCATGCCGCTGTTGATGGGCCAGTCCTGGCGGGTCTGCCCGCGCAATATCCTGGCCCTGTCCCTGCCGATCCTGGCCGCCACCCTGGTCGTGGTCCGCCGGCTTGCCCCCACCCGCCTGGTCCTGGCCGGCGCGGCGGCGGGATTGTTCTCCGGCGGGGTCGCCGCCGTAGTCTACGGCCTGCACTGCCCTGAGAGCACCATGCCCTTCGTGGCGGTCTGGTACAGCCTGGGCATCAGCGCGCCAGTGGTGATCGGCGCTGTGCTGGGGCCTTGGGCCCTGCGCTGGCGTTAGGCGCAACAACGGGTGTCGTCCCGGTTTTCGCGCAGCGAAAGACCGGGACCCATAGACACAGATTTTTCCGGATCGCCCCGCGCCTATGGGTCCCGGCTCTCCGCTGCGCTTCGGCCGGGATGACACCGGTGTGGGACTAAACCGCCACCTCGAACGCGGCCTCGGTCTTGGCCCGCACCTCGTCCACGGTCACGCCGGGGGCCAGGGCGGTCAGGGTCACCGGGGTCTTGCCGCGGTTCGCCTGGAAGACGCCCAGGTCGGTGACCACCATATCCACCACGCCCGCACCGGTCAGCGGCAGGGAGCAGGCCTTGACCAGCTTGGGCGCGCCCGACTTCTCGGTATGCTCCATGACCACGACCACCCGCTTGACGCCGGCCACCAGGTCCATGGCCCCACCCATGCCCTTCACCATCTTCCCCGGCACCATCCAGTTGGCGAGGTCGCCATTGGCCGCCACCTGCATGGCGCCCAGGATGCTGAGGTCGATGTGCCCGCCGCGGATCATGGCGAAGCTGTCGGCCGAGCTGAAATAGGACGAGCTCGCCAGCTCGGTGATGGTCTGCTTGCCGGCGTTGATCAGGTCGGCGTCCTCGTCCCCCTCAAAGGGGAACGGGCCCATGCCCAGCATGCCGTTCTCCGACTGCAGGGTGACACTCATGCCTTGCGGGATATAGTTCGCCACCAGGGTCGGGATGCCGATGCCCAGGTTCACATAGAAGCCGTCGCGCAGCTCGGCGGCGGCGCGGGCCGCCATTTCATCGCGGGTCCAGGCCATCAGACACTCTCCCGCGCGCGCACCGTGCGCTGCTCGATCCGCTTCTCGTAGGACGCGCCCTGAAGGATACGGTCCACATAGATGCCCGGCGTGTGGATGTGGTCCTTGTCGATGGAGCCCACCGGGACCAGGTGCTCGACCTCGGCGACACAGACCTTGCCGGCCGTGGCCATCATCGGATTGAAGTTCCGCGCCGTCTTTCGATAGACGAGGTTGCCCTCGGCGTCGCCGGTGTGGGCCTTGACGATCGACAGGTCGGCGGTCAGGCCGCGCTCCATCACATAGAGCTCGCCATCAAACTCGCGGACTTCCTTGCCCTCGGCCACCAGGGTGCCGACCCCGGTCTTGGTGAAGAAGGCCGGGATGCCCGCCCCGCCGGCCCGGATGCGCTCGGCGAGCGTGCCCTGCGGGTTGAACTCCAGCTCCAGCTTGCCGGACAGGTAAAGCTCGGCGAACAGCTTGTTCTCGCCCACGTAGGAGCTGATCATCTTGCGGATCTGGCCGGCGCCCAGCAGGACGCCGAGGCCAAACCCGTCGATCCCGCAATTGTTCGAGATCACCGTCAGGTCCTTGACCCCGGTGTCGCGGATCGCCGCGATCAGGTTTTCGGGAATGCCGCAGAGGCCGAAGCCCCCGGCCATGATGGTCATGCCGTCGAACAGCAGCCCCGAGAGCGCCTCGACCGCATCCTTGCGAACCTTGTCAGCCATGCCATCTGATTACGCCGCACTGCAGCATTTGAAAACCTCCCTTACGTAAATCGCGCCCACCCCCCGCGAACTCGGGCATAGTCCCGGCGACGCCAAAGGATCTCCGACCCCATGCACGGACAAGACCTGCTCATCCAGGCCCTGGTCTACCTGACCGCCGGGGTCATCTCCGTGCCCATCGCCAAGCGGCTGGGCCTGGGCTCGGTGCTGGGCTACCTGATCGCCGGCGTCCTGGTCGGACCCTTTGTCCTCGACCTGGTGGGCGAGGCGCACGACGTCATGACCTTCGCCGAGTTCGGCGTGGTGATCCTCCTGTTCCTGATCGGGCTGGAGGTGCGGCCCGCCCTGCTCTGGCGGATGAAGACCGCGATCTTCGGGCTTGGCGGCGGCCAGCTGGCCCTCACCGCCATCGCCGTTGGCGCCGGCGCCCTCACTCTCGGCATGAGCTGGAAGCCGGCGCTCGCCACCGGCCTGATCCTGGCCATGTCCTCCACCGCCATCGTGCTGGCCAACCTGGAGGAGCGCGGCCTGCGCCAGGGTCCTGTGGGCGAGGCGGTGTTCGGCGTGCTGCTGTTCCAGGACCTGGCGGTCATCCCCCTGTTCGCCATCCTGCCCCTGCTGGCCGTGCATCCGGCCGCGGCGGAGGCCGCGACCCACGCCGGCGGGATCGCCGATCTGCCGGCTTGGCAGCAGGCGGGCCTGGCCATGGCCGCCATCGCCGCGGTGGTGTTCGGCGGCCGCTACGCCATCCGCCCGGTGTTTCGCTTCATCGCCGCCGCCCGCCTGCGCGAGATCTTCACCGCCTTCGCCCTGCTGCTGGTGGTGGCCGTCGCCGCCCTGATGGAGCTGGTCGGCCTGTCCCCGGCGCTCGGCGCCTTCCTGGCCGGGGTGGTGCTGGCCGAGAGCGAGTTCCGGCGCGAGCTGGAGACTGACATCGAGCCGTTCCGCGGCCTGCTGCTGGGCCTGTTCTTCATCACCGTCGGCGCGGGCCTGGACTTCGACGTGGTGATGTCAAAGCCGCTGCTGATCCTGACCCTGGTGCTGGGCATGATGGGGCTGAAGGCGGTGGCCATGTACCTGACCGGCCGGGCGCTGGGCCTGACCCGCCCCGAAGCCGGGGTCAGCGCCGTGGCCCTGGCCCAGGGCGGCGAGTTCGCCTTCGTCCTGATCAGCTTCACCGTCGGCGCCCGGATCTTGCCCGCCGAGTATGGCAAGCTGCTGTCGGCGGTCGTCGCCGTGTCGATGGCGCTTACTCCCATCGCCTTTGCGCTCTACGCCCGCTTCGTCCTCAACCGCTCGGTCGCCGAAGGCGCCGCGCCGGAGGAGACCGCCTTTGACGAGGCGCCCCAGGTGATCGTCGCCGGCCACGGCCGCTTCGGCCAGATCGTCAGCCGCCTGTTGCTGGCCAACGACATCCCCACCGTCACCCTGGATTCCAGCATCGAGCAGATCGAGCTGCTGCGCCGGTTCGGCCGCGAAGTGCACTATGGCGACGCCGGCCGCCTCGACCTGCTGCGCGCCGCCGGCGCCGAAAAGGCCAAGCTCTTGCTCATCGCCATCGACGACCAGGACCGGGCCGTCGAGATCGTCGAGGCCGCCCGCGACGCCTTCCCGCACCTGACCATCCTGGCGCGGGCCTTCGACCGCCGGCACGCCTATGACCTGCTGCGCAAGGGCGCCGACGGCATCGAGCGCGAGACCTTCGAGGGCAGCCTCAAGTTCGGCGAGAGCGCGCTGAAGGCCCTGGGCTTCTCCACCCGCCGGGCGACCAAGGCCGCCAGCCTGTTCCGCAAGCACGACATCGCCACCTTCGAGCGCCTGGCCCCGGTCTGGGGCGAGGACCGCTACATCCTGGCCAGCCGCGACGCCGCCGAAACCATGGACCGCCTGCTCCGCGCCGACCTGGACCAGATGGATCTGGACGACGAGGACGAGACGGCCCCGAAGACGGCCAAGGCTTCCTAGAGCCCCATCCTCCACACCCCGAATTTGATCCAGGTCTGGAGACAGGCCCGTCTCAGGTGTAGGGGTTCGCCCATGAGCGACAGCATCCAGCCGGTCTCGTTCCGGAATTTCGCCACCGACTTCGCCGGCTTCTCGCAGGAGCTGGGGACGTCCTTCGCCACCTACGGCTTCGCGGTCATCTCCGACCATGGCCTCGACCAGGCCCGGATCGACGCCGCCATCGCCGCGGCCAAGGCCTTCTTCGCCCTGCCGGAGGAGACCAAGAAGGCCTATGTCGTCGGGACCGGCGGCCAGCGGGGCTACACCCCCTTCGGCATCGAGACCGCCAAGAACCACGAGCACTTCGACCTGAAGGAGTTCTGGCACATGGGCCGGGACCTGGCCCCGGGCCACAGGTACGAAGGGATCATGCCGCCCAATGTCTGGCCCTCGGACGTTCCCGCCTTCCACGCCGACGTCGCCTGGCTGTTCAACGCCCTCGACGCCATGGGCGTGAAGGTGCTGGAGGCCATCGCCAGCTATCTGAACCTGGATCGCGGCTTCTTCGCCCCGACCGTTCAGGACGGCAACTCCATCCTGCGCCTGCTGCACTATCCGCCCGCGCCCTTCGATGGCCCCAACATCCGGGCCGGCGCGCACGAGGACATCAATGTCATCACCCTGCTGCTCGGCGCGGAAGAAGCGGGTCTCGAAGTCCTGAAGAAGGACGGATCCTGGCTGCCGATCAGCCCGCCGCCGGGCGCCTTGGTGATCAATATCGGCGACATGCTGCAGCGACTGACCAACCATGTCCTGCCGTCCACCACGCACCGGGTGGTCAATCCGGCGCCGGAGCGTCGCGGCTTCCCGCGCTATTCGACGCCCTTCTTCCTGCACTTCAATCCGGACTACCTGATCAAGACCCTGCCGACCTGCGCAGGCCCTGAGCGTCCGGACCGCTACCCGACCCCGATCACCGCCGACGAGTTCCTGCGCGAGCGCCTGCGGGAGATCAAACTCCTGTAGGTTGCCGGACGGCGAAGGTTCGCCACGGAAATTTAACGCCAAGGGTCTGATAGTCCCCGCTTAACGCTGTTTAAGGGGACAGAATGGCCTCTCGGACCACGGCGGCCCCGGACCCAGCCAGGCGCTTGGCGGCGCTTGGCGACCTGGACCTGACGAGCCTTTCGCCGACCATCGCGCGGGTGGAACGTCTTGCACGCATGCACTGCGGGCTGGAATCGGCCGTGGTCTTCGCCGACGCCGACGGCGTCTGGCGCATGGACGCGCCCGAGGACTGGGACCACGCCGCCGACCCCTCCATCACCTTCGCCGGCGTCGCCCTGACGCAGCCCGACCTGTTGTGGGTGGAAGACGCCCGGGCCGACGCCCGGTTCAACGCCCACCCCTATGTGACCGGTCCCCGCGGCCTGCGCTTCTACGCCGGCGCGCCGATCCAGCTGGCGGATCGCCGGATCGGGGTGATGGCGGTGGCCGGGACCGAGCCCAGGGCCTTCGACGCCGACCTCGCCGTCTTCATCCAGGACCTGGCCGACATCGTCGCCAACGAGTGCGCCCAGCACCGGACCTTGCGCGACCTGGCCGAGATGAAGGACCAGGCCGCCGCCGCCCTCGACGACGCCAAGCGGTCCGAGCGGCGGCTGCAGCTGGCCCTGGACATCGGTGAGCTGCGGGCGTGGGAGATGGACTTCAGCCGCGAGGAGCTGATCGAGGCCGGCGCCCAGCGCGCGCTCAACACCACCTACGAAGAATTCAGCGCCAATGTCTGGCGCGACATCCACCCCGAGGACCTCCCGGCCTGCAAGGCCGCCTGGAAGGCGCACCTGGAGGGGGGGCCGATCTTCCGCCAGACTCATCGCAGCCTGCTCGAGAACGGCGACGCCGCCTGGACCTTCACCGCCTGCGAGGCGGTGCGTGACGACCGCGGCCAGATCGTGCGCGTGCTGGGCGTCATGCGCGATATCGACAAGCAGAAGCGCGCCGAGATCGAACTGGTGAAGGCCAAGGAGGAAGCCGAGGCGGCCAACCGGGCCAAGAGCGAATTCCTGGCCAATATGAGCCACGAGATCCGCACCCCGCTGAACGGCGTCATGGGCGTCGCAGGCGCCCTTGGCCGCACCGAGCTGTCGCCAAGCCAGGCTGAGATGGTCGGGCTGATCGAGACCTCGGCCCAGACCCTGGAAGCCCTGCTCACCGATATCCTCGACCTGGCCCGGATCGAGGCCGGCCGGCTGGAGATCCGCCCCGAGACCTTCGATGTGGCGACCTCGGTCAACGCCTGCGCCGCCCTGTTCCAGGCCAACGCCGAGTCCAAGGGCCTGAAGCTGTCGGTGGAGATCCAGCCCCACGCCCGCGGCGCCTATGAGGGCGACGCTCCACGCCTGCGCCAGATTCTGTCCAACCTGCTGGGCAACGCGGTGAAGTTCACCGCCGCCGGCGAGGTGAAGCTTACGGTTCGCGGCCGCCGCGACGAGACCACAACCCACCTGGAGTTCGAGGTCGCCGATACCGGCATCGGCTTCGACGAAGCCACCCGCCAGAGGCTGTTCGGCCGCTTCCAGCAGGCCGACGGCTCCATCACCCGCAAGTACGGCGGCACCGGCCTGGGCCTGGCCATCTCGCGCTCCCTGGCCGAGGCCATGGACGGAGAGCTGAGCGCCGCCTCGACGCCGGGCGAGGGCTCGGTCTTCACCCTGGCCATCGAACTGCCCCGCCACACCGGCGCGGTGGAGATGTGGGGCGAGCACGAGGCCGCGGCCGAGGCCGACCTGACCGCCATGCGGGTGCTGCTGGCCGAGGACCATCCCACCAACCGGAGAGTGGTCGAACTGATCCTGGGCGCCGCGGGCGTGAACCTGGTCAGTGTGGAGAACGGGCTGGAGGCCGTCGACATGGCCTCAAGGACCGGCTTCGACCTGATCCTGATGGACATGCAGATGCCGGTGATGGACGGGCTCACCGCCATCCGGGCGATCCGTCGCAACGAGGCCCGGCTGGGCCGGCGGCGCACGCCGATCTACACCCTGACCGCCAACGCCATGCCCGAGCACGCCCAGGCCTCGCACCAGGCCGGCGCCGATGGCCACGTGACCAAGCCGATCACCGCCGAGGGCCTGCTGAAGGTGGTCGAACAGGTCTCCTCCGCCCTGGAGCGCGAGGACGACCAGGCCGTGCGCGCCGCGAGCTGAGCCCACCCCGGCCAGGGGCCGGGGGCTATCGCATCGACCCTCGCGTCGGCGGTCTCGCTCCTACTGCGAGATCCGCAGACTGGCGATGGAGCCGGCGATGGAGTTGAAGGCCGCCGTCAGGTCGCTGGCCTGGGTCACGTCGTAGTACTTGTCCGTGGACGAGGCGCAGCCCTGCAGCAGAGTCTTGGAGTTGGCCGACACGCCCACCCCTACCGTGTAGATGGTGATGTTCCTGGCCTTCACCGCGGCGCACAGGGCCGTGAAGCGGTCGTTCATCTTGCTGTTGCGGGTGGCGTCAGAGCCGCTGGTGATGCCCAGCAGGCCCTGCCAGATATAGCCCAGCCCGCCATAGTAGGAGCCGTTGTTGCTCCAGCCGGACGGGGTGACCATGGTGTTGTCGCCGTCGGTCATCAGCACGATGATCTTGCGCAGATTGGCGGTCGAATAGGCCGCGCCGTCGCCGAACGGGGCGTTGGGGCTCAGGGTGTGCCAACCCCACATCAGACCCATGGGCACATTGGTCTCGCCCGAGGCGACCATGCCGTCGATCGCCGTCTTCACCGTCGAGGTGGTGGCGGTCAGGCGGATCACCGGCTGCAGGTCGCACCACGCGTTGGGGCCGTCCACCGACCCGGACAGGGTGGTGTTGTACTTGGCGACGCGCTTCTGTCGGGTCGACCAGCTCGAGCTGTTCGAGCCATCGTCCAGGTAGTCGTTCACCGTGCCGTAGAAGCCGTCGTTATAGTCCGCCTCGTCCGGCCAGAAGTAGGGCACGAACATGGTGGCCGGCGTGCCCGAGGTCGGGGCCGTCTCCTGGATGTCATAGGGCTGCTTGCGGCTTTCCACGCAGCCCGCCCAGGACTTGCCCATCTGCTTCATCAGACCGAAGCGGTCCTGCTGGCTGGCGAAGATATCGGTGCCGTCGGTCACATGCGCCTGAGCCTGGGGATCGATCCAGGACGGGATGCTGGGGCCGGAGTGGGTGGTGGTGTTGTAGCTGTTCAGGCTGGTGGCGCCCTGGACCCGCACGGTGGCGGCGAAGGGGACCAGGGAGACCTTCAGCGGGTCGGTGACGGCCACATTGGCCGACGCCGCCACCAGGGTGTCGATCAGGCTCTTGGCCGCGGCCTTGGTGTTGTCGAGCTTGGTCCCCTGCATCGAGCCGGTGTTGTCGAGCACCAGAGCCACTTCCAGCCTCTCCGTGCCGCGCACGACGGTGGAGCTGGCCTTGAGGTTGGCGTGGGTCCACACGCTGGGGGCCAGGGCCGGCGCGGTGATCTCCGCATAGCCCGTGACGGTGTCGCCGCTGAGGGTGAAGGTCGACGCCACCAGGGTCACGCCCGCGGGCAGCACCAGGTTGGCGGCCAGGGCCTTGTCGCCGACGGCGTCCACGGCCGTGCTGGTGGTGGCGTTCGAGCGCGCGGCGAACAGGGTCGCGGCGTCGAGCGCATCCTGCAGCTGGGTCCTCTGGGTCGAGCCCAGATAGAGGTCGGCTATGCCGAGCACGACGGGGCTGAGCAGCACCAGGGCCAGGGCGAAGAACACCGCCGCGACGCCGCGCTCGTCCCGTGCGCCGGCCACCAGCTTCGCGGCGACGGCCTTGCGCAGGCTCCGCTGGCTGCTGTCGGATTTCACGGAACGACCTCCTCGGCTCTGAACGCGAGAGAGAAAGATCGTCGACCAGCGTAAACGAAGACGCCCCTGAACAGGGTAAATTGAGCCTGGCGCCTACTGCGAGATCCGCAGGCTGGCGATGGAGCCGGCGATGGAGTTGAAGGCCGCCGTCAGGTCGCTGGCCTGGGTCACGTCATAGTACTTGTCGGTGGATGAGGCGCAGGATTTCAACAGGGTCTTGGAGCTGTTCGAGACGCTGACCCCCACCGTGTAGAGGGTGATGTTCTTGGCCTTGATGTTGGTGCACAGGGCCGTGAAGCGCTCGTTCATCTTGCTGGTGCGGGTGGAGTTGGAGCCGCTGGTGATGCCCAGCAGACCCTGCCAGATGTAGCCCAGACCCTCGTAATAGGAGTCGTTGTCGCTCCAGCGCGGGCTGGAGTAGGTGTTGTCGCCGTCGGTCATCAGCACGATGATCTTGCGCAGATTTGCCGTGGAATAGGCCGCGCCGTCAGCGAAGGGCGCGTTGGGCGACAGGGTGTGCCAACCCCAGACCAGGCCCATCGGCACGTTGGTCTCGCCGGTGGCGACCATGTTGTCGATGGCCGTCTTCACCGTCGAGGCGGTGGTGGTCAGGCGGATCACGGTCTGCATGTCGCAGTCCAGGTTGGGCCCATCGACCCGGCTGGACAGGGTGGTGTTGTACTTCGCCGCGTTCTTCTGCCGAACCCACCAGTTGTTGCTGCTGTTCCCGTCGTTCAGATAGTCGTTGTAGGAATCGAAGCCGTCGTCCGTATCCGCCTCGTCGGGCCAGAAATAGGGGACGAACATGGTGGCCGGCGTGCCCGAGGTCGGGGCGGTCTCCTGGATGTCATAGGGCTGCTTGCGGCTCTCGACACAGCCCGCCCACGACTTGCCCATCTGCTTCATCAGGGTGAATCGGTCCTGCTTGCCGTTGAAGATGTCGGTGCCGTCGTCGAAATGCGCCTGGCCCTGCGGGTCCAGCCAGGTGGGAATGCCGGTCCCGGCGTGGGTGGTGGTGTTGTAGTTGGTCAGGCTGGTCGTGCCCTGAACCCGCACCGTCATCGAGAACGGCACCAGGGAGATCTTCAGCGGATCGGTCAGGGTCGAGTTGGCGGCCGAGGCCACCAGGGTGTCGATCAGGCTCTTGGCGGCGGTCTTGGTGTTGGTGAGCTTCGTGCCCTCCATCGAGCCGGTGTTGTCGAGCACCAGGGCCACTTCCAGCTTCTCGGTGCCGCGCACCACAGACGAGTTGGCCTTGAGGTTGGCGTGCGGCCACAGGCCCGGCGCCACAGCCGGCGCGGTGATCTCGGCGTAGCCGGTGACCGTGTCGCCGCTCAGCGTGAAGGTCGAGGCCACCAGGGTCACCCCCGCCGGCAGCACCAGGTTGGCGGCCAGGGCCTTGTCGCCGACCGTGTCCACAGCCGCGCTGGTGGTGGAATTGGAGCGCGCGGCGAACAGGGTCGCGGCGTCTAGCGCATCCTGCAGCTGGTTCCTCTGGGTCGAGCCCAGATAGAGATCGGCCATGCCCAGGGCGATGGGGCTGAGCAGCACCAGGGCCAGGGCGAAGAACACCGCCGCCACCCCGCGCTCGTCCCGCGCGGCCGCCGTCAGCAGGCGTCGAAGGGCGGCGGCGAGCTTCACGGGGCGATCCCCTCCCGGTTCAGGTCCGGGAAGAAGGATCGCCCCTTATGGTAAACGAAAGATTCAACTCACGGGCTTACCAGCCGCAGTGTTCGCCCTTGTTCTGCTTGGTCAGCCACACGTTCAGCGGCTGGAAGTAGTCAGCCACCGCCTGGGCGTCGGTGCGGGTCTCGCCGGTGAAGGCGGCCAGCTCCTCGGGCCAGGGCTTGGAGGCGCCCATGGCCAGCATGGCCTCGAACTTCTTGCCCATCTCCTTCTCGCCATAGATCGAGCAGCGATGCAGCGGGCCCTTCCAGCCGATCTGGCGGCAGGCCGCCCGGTGGAACTGGAACTGGTAGATGTGGGCCAGGAAGTAGCGGGTGTAGGGCGTGTTGCCGGGCACGTGGTACTTCGCCCCCGGATCAAAGGCGTCGGCCGGGCGCTCGGCCGGCGGGGTCAGGCCCTGATACTTCATCCGGAGCTCCCACCAGGCGGCGTTGTAGTGGGCCGGGTCCACCTCGCCGGAGAACACCTCCCAGCGCCAGCGGTCGACCAAGAGGCCGAAGGGCATGAAGGCGATCTTGTCGAGCGCCATCTTCAAGAGGAATGGAATGTCCTCCTGCTCGCCGGGCACGGTGTCCAGGAGGCCGATCTGCTTCAGATAGGTGGGCGTCAGCGCCGACAGGCCGGCGAAGTCGCCGATCGCCTCGTGGAAGCCGTCATTCGCCCCGTTCTTGAACAGGAACGGCTGATCGGCGTAGGCGCGCTGGTAGTAGTTGTGCCCGAGCTCGTGGTGCACCGTGTAGAAGTCGTCGGCGTCGACCTTGGTGCACATCTTGATGCGGATGTCGTCGCGGTCGTTGATGTCCCAGGCCGAGGCGTGACAGACCACCTCACGGTCCCTGGGCCGGGTGATCTGCGACCGTTCCCAGAAGGTCTGCGGCAGGGGCGAGAAGCCCAGCGACGAGTAGAAGTTCTCGCCGGTCTTGACCATCTTCACCGGGTCATAGCCGTGGCTGACCAGGAGGTCGTCCAGCTTGTAGCTTGAGGGCGCGGACTTGGGTGCGACCACGTCATAGATGTTGCCCCACTGCTGGGCCCACATGTTGCCCAGGAGGTCGGCGCGGATCGGGCCGGTGCGCTTCTGGACCGCATCGCCGTACTTGTCGTTCAGCCGGGCGCGCACATAGCAGTGCAGGTTCTTGTAGAAGGGCTCGACCTGCTTCCACAGCCGGTCGGTCTCGGCGGCGAAGGCGTCCGGCTCCATGTCGTAGCCCGAGCGCCACAGGGCCCCGGTGTCCTTGTAGCCCAAGCCGCGCGAGCCCTCATTGGCCAGCTTCACGAGCTCGGCGTAGTCGGACCGCATCGGCGTGGCGATGGAGTGCCAGCCCTCCCAGACCGCCTTCAGCTCGGCCGGATCACGCGAGCTCGCCAGCACGTCCTCGGCGTCGTTGAGGGTGAGCGTCTTGCCCTTGTACTGGAACTTGCCGGTGGAATAGGTCGAATCCAGCCGCGACCCCAGGGTCGCCAGCTCCTGCGCCGCGCCCGGCCGATCCGGGGCCGGCAGCACCAGATAGAGCTTGAGCAGCTTCAGCTTGCGGGCGGTGACGGGGTCCACCGCCACCCCGTCATACTTGGCGGCTTGCTTGGCGAACCGGGTGGCGAGCTCGTTCTGCTCGCCCGAGGCCTTGGCCTCCAGCCACTGGGTGTCCTCGGTGATGTAGGTGGCGCGCACCCAGGCGGCCTTGGCCACATAGAGGTTGAAGGCGGCCAGCTCGGCCTCGGCCTTGTCGACAAAGGCCTTGGCCTCGGCCGGCGTCGGTTTCGATTGCGCCAGCGCCGGCGAAGCGGCCAGCAGCGCCGCCGACGCCGCGGCGAGAAGTCGGAGTTTCATGAACGGGCGTTCCCCAAAAGCGTTTGCGCAGAAGGGAGCGTTACGCAGGCGTTACGTCAAGCTGAGCTGCACACTGAAGCCCTTCTCCCCTTGTGGGAGAAGGTGGCCCCGCGGAGCGGGGTCGGATGAGGGGTCGCAAGGCGGTTCCGCAGCAGGCGCTCAACTGACAGGGTCTTCAACCCCTCATCCGTCAGCTTCGCTGACACCTTCTCCCACAAGGGGAGAAGGGAACTGAGTTAAACCCGCACTCCGGCCATCGCCTGGCGGATGGAATCCTCGACCGCCGCCTGGGCGTCGGATTGGGAAAAGCCCGCGCCGGTGGCTACGGTTTCGCCATCCTCGTCATAGACGCACCACGACCAGCCGCTCTCAACATGGGTGAGCGAATAGGCGAACGGTTGGTCGGGCATGGCGGCCTCGCGTTGTGCGTTGCAGCAATTGTGACAGGATGGAGACTCCAACGCGGGCCGGTGTCAAGCGGTTGCGCCTAGTTGCGATGCACTCTCAACCCCGCGCCGGGGCAGGCGAGACGCCCGATTTCATCGGCCTCTGATTGACCTTGCCCGCGCTTTCGCGTTCGGATCACAGCAACACGCTTAACGCCGGGAGGGGGCCCCATGGCGACCGATCACGAGACGCCGAACGAGGGCGCGCCGCAGACGCCGGACGCCACGCCGGAAGCGACGCCGCAGACCGGAGCTCAGCGCCCGCACGAGCGCGTCCTGGACCGCCTGAAGGCCTTCGCCGCCCAGGCCCGCCGCGGCCAGGTGCCCGGCCTCGCGGCCGCCGCCGTGGTGATCGCCGCCTTCGGGGGCGGGATAG
>NZ_JBHTLQ010000046.1:0-27363 GCF_042679085.1 Phenylobacterium conjunctum
GGTGGCGGTGGCGGCGGCGCCAGCGCGCAAGGGGGTGGCGGCGTGACCGCCCAGGCCCGGATGATGCCGCAGCCCCAGGCCGCGCCCGAGGCGCCGCCCCAGCTGCAGAGCTTCGCTGACGTCCTGGCCCTGATCGAGAAGAAGCGCGACATCGCCCTGCGTCTTGACGTCGAGCGCTTTGTCCGGCCGGTCAGCTTCCGGCCCGGCGCCATCGAGTTTGAGCCGGCGCCTGGCGCGCCCGCCAACCTCGCCCAGCGCCTGGTCGCGCGGCTGAAGGAATGGACCGGCCAGCCTTGGCTGATCGCCGCCCAGGGCGGCGGCGGGGCCGAGAGCCTGTGGGAGCGCCAGAAGCGCGAGGAGCGCGAGGTCCGCGCCCAGATCGAGCAGGACCCCTTCGTCCGCTCGGTGATGGAGGCCTTCCCCGGCGCCGAGATCATCAGCATTCGCAACACCCCGCTGCCCGACGCGGCCTCGGTCGCCGAGGCGCCGGAAGACGACGAGGACTAGGAGTACGCCATGAAGGATCTGGGCGGCCTGATGAAGCAGGCCCAAGCCATGCAGCAGAAGCTGGCCGACGCCCAGGCGCGGTTGGCCGAGATGGTGGTCGAGGGGACCTCCGGCGGCGGCATGGTCACGGTGGTGCTGAAGGGCTCCGGCGAACTGGCCGAAGTGAAGCTGGACGAGAGCCTGCTGGCCCCCGGCGAGGGTGAGGTGATCTCCGACCTGATCGTCGCCGCCCACGCCGACGCCAAGCGCAAGCTGGACGCCAAACAGGCGGACCTGATGCGCGAGGCCGCCGGGCCGCTGGCCGGCATGGGCATCCCCGGCCTGAAGTTCTGACTTGGCCGCCTCGGCCGGACCCGAGATCGAGCGGCTGATCAGCCTGCTCTCCAAGCTGCCGGGGCTAGGCCCCCGCTCGGCGCGCCGCTCCGCGCTCGCGCTCTTGAAGAAGCGTGAAGCCCTGCTGCTGCCCCTGGCCGACGCCATGTCCCAGGCCGCGGCGCGGGTGAAGACCTGTGGAACCTGCGGGGCGCTGGACACTCAGGACCCCTGCGCCGTCTGTTCCGATCCGGCCCGCGACACCTCGCTGATCTGCGTGGTCGAGGAGGTCGGCGCCCTGTGGGCCATGGAACGCGCCGGGGCCTTCCGCGGCCGCTATCACGTGCTGGGCGGGCTGTTGTCGGCCCTGGACGGCGTGGGGCCTGACGCCCTGCGCATCGGCCAGTTGGTCGGGCGGGTGTCTGGCGGCGAGGTCAAGGAAGTGGTCCTGGCCCTGCCGGCCACCGTCGACGGCCAGACGACGGCCCACTACCTCGCCGACGCCCTGGCCGGAACCGGCGTCGCCGTCACCATGCTGGCCCGCGGCGTCCCCGTGGGCGGCGAACTCGACTGGCTCGACGACGGCACCATCGCCCAGGCCATGCGCGCGCGGCGGCCGGCTTAGGCGGGGTTCTCCCACCTCCGCTCATCCCCGCGCAGGCGGGGGCAGCTCTTAGGGTGTCATCCCGCAAAGCGCGCAGCGCTTGTGCGGGACCCAGAAGCCCTGAGCTTGCCAGGACGCCCATTGCGCTTGCGGCCGCGCGAACTCCCCGTGCCCCGCGCATCTGGGTCCCGCACTTCCGCGGCTGCGCCGCTCCATGCGGGATGACACTTGGTGCTCTTATGGGTAGAAATCTCCATGCCCTACTACGTTTACATGCTCGCCAGCGGTCAGCATGGGACGCTTTATGTCGGCGTCACCAACAGCCTGGTGCGTCGCGTCGGGCAGCATAAGGCCAAGGAGGCCGAAGGCTTCACGCGGCGCTACGGCGTCGACCGGCTGGTCTGTTGGACAAGCTTTGGCGAAGTCACCGCCGCGATCGCCTTCGAGAAGAAGCTCAAGCGCTGGCGACGGGACTGGAAGGTCAATCTCATTGAGCAGGACAACCCTCATTGGGGAGACCTCTATCCCGCCATGATGGAGCTCTGAGGGGCTTGGGAGCGCCCGAGACTCCAAGTAAGAACGCAGCATGAACGCCGAACTTCTCCTGGCCCTCCTGGGCCTATTCGCCGCCGTGATCGGTTTCGCCTGGGCGCTGATGGAGCGGGGGCGGGCCAATCGGGCGGAGGCGCGGGCCTGGGAGCTGCAGGACCTGGCGGCGCGGGCCAGGCTGATCGAGGAGCAGGGGGCCAAGAACGCAGCCTTCATCCAGGCCGAGGCCGCCAACGCCATCGCCGAGCAGCTGCTGAAACGCGCCGACGAGACCTTCAAGGGCCGGGAAGAGGCCGCCCAGCTGCGGCTGGAGGCCCAGCTGAAGCCGGTGGCCGAGACCCTGGCCAAGTTCCAGGAACAGGTGGTGGCGGTGGAGAAGATCCGCGCCGAGGACACCGGCGGCCTGAAGCAGCAGATCAGCCAGCTGATGGAGGCCTCGGCCGCCACCCAGGCCGAGGCCCGCAAACTGTCCAGCGCCCTGCGCCGCGGGGCGGGCGTCCAGGGGCGTTGGGGCGAACAGACCCTGCGCAACGTGCTGGAGGCGGCGGGCCTGGCCGCCCACTACGACTTCACAGAACAGACCTCCACCGACACCGACGAGGGGCGGCGGCGGCCGGACGTGACCGTGCGCCTGCCGGGCGGTGCGGTGTTCGTCATCGACGCCAAGTGCTCCCTGAACGCCTTCCTGGAGGCCCAGGACGCGGTGGATGAGCCGACCCGCGACGCCGCCTACGCCCGCCACGCCCAGAGCGTGCGCGCCCACATGCAGGGCCTGTCGGCCAAGGCCTATTGGGACCAGTTCAACCAGGGCTCGCCAGACTTCGTGGCCATGTTCATTCCCGGCGACAGCTTCCTGGCCGCCGCCCTGGAACGCGCGCCGGACCTGATGACCGAGGCCATGGACAAGCGGGTGCTGGTGGTCACGCCCACCACCCTGTTCGCCCTGTGCAAGGCCGTCGTCTATGGCTGGCGGGTCGAGGAGCAGGCCAAGAACGCCCAGGAAATCGTCAAGCTGGGCCGCGAGCTCTACAAGCGCCTGTCGGTGATGGGCGGCCACACCGCCTCGGTCGGCAAGGCGCTCGAGGCCGCCGTCGGCCGCTACAACCAGATGGTCGGGTCCCTGGAGACCCAGGTCCTGACCCAGGCCCGGCGCTTCGCGGACCTGAAGGTCGACCACGAGGCCAAGGAGATTCCGGAGCTGCCGGCGGTCGAGGGCGGCGTGCGGGCCCTGTCCAAGCTGTCGACGAGCGAGGACATCCCGCCGCCTTGACGCTCAAGGGCCGCTGACCTACCTGAAATCGCATGGCTATCCGTGAGATCCTTGTCGTCCCGAACCCTGTCCTGAAGCAGGTCTCCCAACCCGTCGAGCGGGTGGATGACGAGCTGCGCGCGCTGATGGACGACATGCTGGAGACCATGTACGCGGCGCCTGGCATCGGCCTGGCCGCCATCCAGATCGGCGTGCCCAAGCAGGTCATCGTCATGGACCTGGCCGGCCCCGACGAGGAGAAGCAGCCGCGCTACTTCGTCAATCCGCAGATCCTGGACGCCTCGGACGACACCCAGCCCTACGAGGAAGGCTGCCTGTCGGTGCCGGACATCTATGACGAGGTCGAGCGCCCGGCCAAGGTCAAGCTCAAGTACCTGAACTATCAGGGGCAAGAGGTGGTCGAGGAGGCCGAGGGCCTGTTCGCCGTCTGCATCCAGCACGAGATGGACCACCTGAAGGGCGTGCTGTTCATCGACTATCTGTCACGCCTGAAGCGCGACCGCGCCGTCGCCAAGGTGAAGAAGCAGGTCCGCGCCGCCTGACGCATTTGCGCGCAAGGGCAAGCAGGGACGAGCGGTCCGGGGAAACACGGTTTTCCCCTTGGGCTCGTCCCGACCGAGCTCCCCAAGCCCGATCCCGGCTACCGGCCTTCGTGAGGGGCCAGATCATCGCCGGTCGCCATCGCCGCCGAAGCGACGCCCGTCGTGGTTGAGAGCCGCCGGTGGGTGCGGTCTCGCGACGAGGTTTCGTGCGGATATCGAGCCTGCCGCCTGTGCGGCCGCCCTTGATCCGGGTCATTCACGCGTGAACGCCACGGGCGGTAGCATCGAAAGTCACGACGAGGGCATGGCAATTTTTGTAACGGTGAGGCATCTCCACGCTTGAACCCGGCGTGCACTCGCCAGTTGAGCGATATCGGGGCAGTATGGACTTTGAGTACGGCACTTCCGTGGACGAGGGCGAGATCGAGACGCTCCTCCCATCCATCCGCGCAAATCCAGCCATGGACGCCGCCATGCGCGCCTCCGTGGGCGGCGCGTTGGCTTATTTTCACGAGAACCCGGTCCTGCACCGAAATGTCCGCGACGTCGGGCGGCTGATCCTGTGCTTCGTGGCGCTCTACCTTGACGCGACCGGCGGGCTCACCCACCGGCGCCTGCGCGCCCTGTCGGGCCAGACCGGGGTGATCAGCGCTGGGACGGCGACGGCGGTGCTATTCCGGATGCGGGCCATCGGCTACGTCGACCGCGAGGAGGGCAGTGGCACGGGGGTGCAGCGGCGCTATGTCCCCACCCCGGAAATGGTCGAGACCTTCCGCCGGCGCCTGCGGATCGAACTGGGGTCGGCGACCCTGGTCGTTGACGGGCTCAATGGCGTGCTGGCCCGGCTGGATGAGCCGGAGGTGTTCCGGACCCTGGTGGCCGTGTTGGGCCAGGAGGTGATCCACGCCGCCAGCAATCCCCGCGCCGACCTGGACCCGATCAACAAGCTCTCGGTGCGCACCGCCGGCATCCTGATCCTGTGGGACATCATCCAGTCGGCCGCGCAGCCTGGCGCCCTGTTCGCCAGCGAGGCCGAGGTCGAAATCTCCGTGGCCGCCCTGGCCAAGCGTTACCAAGTGTCGCGCAGCCACGTGCTGAGCATCCTGCGCGACCTGAGCGAGGCGGGCTATCTGGAGCGGCTGTCGCGGGACGGGCTGTGGCTGTTGAAGCCGCAGTTGCGCGAGGCCCTGCTGACCTTCTTCGCCATCATCTATCTCGGCGTCGGCCGGGTGGTCGGCCGGGCCAAGGCGCGGCTGAGCGAGGCCGCGGGCGATTAGTCCTTCGGGGCGGTATGCTTGTCCAGGTCGGCCTTGGCCTCGGCGGCGCCCGACTTCAGGTCCGCGCCGGCGTCCCGAAGCGCGTCCTTGGTGTCAGCGGCCACATCCCTGGCGGCGGCGCCGGCGTCGCGGGCGGCGTCCTTCACATCGCCCTTCACCTCCTGCACCTCGGGGCTGCTCGCCACGTCCTTGGCGGCCTGGGCGGTCTTGTCGGCGGCGGCCTGCAGGTCCGACCGGGTCTCGGCCTGGTCCTGGCGGGAGCAGGCGCCCAGGCTGAGGGCGGCGGCGACGGCGAGGGCGAGCGGCAGGATGGGGCGCATGGCGGGGCTCCGATCAGACGTGGCTGTTGAACGGCGCGGCGGTTCGGAAGGTTCCTTCGCGGCTCCGACCCGGCTAAACCGCGCCCATGCGCCTCGCCTTCCTCGGAACTCCGGACTTCGCCGTCACCTGCCTCGCCGCCCTGGCCGAGGCCGGCCATGAGATCGTCGCGGTCTATTCCCAGCCCCCCGCGCCGCGCGGTCGCGGCCACGAGCTGAAGCCGTCGCCGGTCCACGCCTGCGCCGCCGAACTGGGGATCGAGGTGCGCAACCCCGTCTCCATGCGCGACCCCGAGGCGATCGCCGCCTTCAAGGCCCTGAACCTGGACGCCGCCGTGGTGGTGGCCTTCGGCCAGATCCTGCCGGCTGAGGTGCTCGAGGCGCCGCGACTGGGCTCCTACAACCTGCACGCCTCTCTGCTGCCGCGCTGGCGCGGCGCCGCCCCGATCCAGCGGGCGATCATGGCGGGTGACGCCGAGACGGGCGCCGAGGTCATGCGCATGACCGAGGGGCTGGATGAGGGGCCGGTGCTGGCGACGGCTCGCCTGCCGATCACGGCCGAGGACACGGCGTCCACCCTGCACGACAAGCTGGCCGCGGCCGGCGCCGCCCTGCTGGTCGAGACCCTGCCGAAGATCGCCGCGGGGACCGCTGTGGCCGTCCCCCAGGCGGAGGAGGGGGCGACCTACGCCAAGAAGATCCGACCCAAGGAGGCCCGGCTGACCTGGGCCAGGCCCGCCGTCGAGATCGACTGCAAGATCCGCGGCCTCTCGCCCTTCCCCGGCGCCTGGTTCGAACTGGCCGGCGACAAGGGCCCGGTGCGGGTCAAGGCGCTGCTGTCGCGGGTTGAGGCCGGCCAGGGGGAGCCGGGCCAGGTGCTGGACGACCGCCTGCTGATCGCCTGCGCGGACGGGGCGGTGCGGCTGCTGAAGGTCCAGCGTGAGGGCAAGGGGCCGCAGGACGCCGAGACCTTCCTGCGGGGCTTCCCCGTGGCGGCGGGAACAGTGCTGGCCTGAGATGCCGCGCTACCGCCTGACCATCGAATATGACGGCCGGCCCTATAAGGGGTTCCAGGCGCAAGGCGAGCTGCCCACCGTCCAGGGCGCCCTGGAGCGCGCCGTACTGGCCTTCACCGGCCAGAGCGTGCGCCTGCAGGCCGCCGGCCGCACGGACACCGGCGTCCACGCCACCGGTCAGGTGGTGCATGTGGACCTGGACAAGGCCTGGCCGGTCGAGACCGTGCGCAATGCGCTGAACGCCCACCTGATCGACGAGGCGGTGGTGGTGTTGGAGGCCGAGGAGGCCATCGGCGACTGGCACGCCCGGTTCACGGCCACCGAGCGGCGCTATCTGTACCGCATCCTCAACCGCATGGGGCCGCCGGCCCTGGACCGGGGCCGAGTCTGGCACGTGAAGAAGCCGCTGGACGCCGAGGCGATGCATCATGCCGCCCAGGTCCTGGTCGGCCACCACGACTTCACCACCTTCCGCGACCTGCAATGCCAGGCCAAGTCGCCCTGGAAGACCCTGGACGTGGCCCGGGTGTCGCGGGTGGGCGAGGAAGTCCACCTGGTGTTCGAGTCGCGCTCGTTCCTGCACCGCCAGGTCCGGTCGATGACCGGCACCCTGGCCGAGGTCGGCGTGGGCCGCTGGAGCGCCGACGATGTCGCCGCGGCGCTGGAGGCGCGGGACCGCAAGGCCTGCGGGCCTGTCGCGCCGGCCGAGGGGCTCTACCTGACGGGGGTGTCCTACGCCGCGCCGAAGGTTCCGAAGTAGCGGGCGATCAGCCGCTCATAGACCGCCTGCAGCTGGCGGATCTCCGCCACCGGCGCACGCTCGTCGACCGAGTGCATGGTCTTGCCGACGAGGCCCAGCTCGACCACCGGGCACAGGGCGCGGATGAAGCGCGCGTCCGAGGTGCCGCCGGTGGTGGACAGGTCCGGGCGCTGGCCGGCGACATCGGCGACGGCGTCGGCGACGAGTTCGGTGAACGGGCCCTGCTCGGTCAGGAAGGCCTCGCCGCTGATCGCCGGCTTCAGGACGATCTTGCCGGGGAACCCCTCAACCGCCTTGTCGGCTTCCGCCTGGATCCAGGCCGCCAGGTCGGCGCCCTTGTGGGCCGGGTTGAAGCGGATGTTCAGCCGCGCCTTGGCGGTCGCCGGGATCAGGTTGGTGGTCGGATTGCCCACATCGATGGTGGTGACCTCCAGGTTCGACGGCTGGAAGTCCGTATAGCCCTCGTCCAGCACGCGGGCTTGCAGGGCGGATAGCAGGCGGATCAGCACCGGAACCGGGTTCGCGGCCCGATGCGGATAGGCCACGTGGCCCTGGATCCCCTGGACCTCGATCTCGACATTGATCGAGCCGCGGCGGCCGATCTTGACCATGTCGCCAAAGGTCTCGGCGCTGGTGGGTTCGCCCACCACACAGTGGTCGATGATCTCGCCCTCGGCGGCCAGGGCCTCGACCACCATCTTGGTGCCGTGGGTGGCCACGCCTTCCTCGTCGCCGGTGATCAGGAAGGAGATCGAGCCCTTCACCTGGTCGGCGGCGATGGCCTTGGCGGTGGCGGCGGCGAAGGCGGCGATGGCGCTCTTCATGTCCACCGCGCCGCGGCCGATCAGGATGTCGTCGACGATGTCGGCGGCGAAGGCCTCGCGGCTCCAGGCCGCGGCGTCGCCCACCGGCACCACGTCGGTGTGGCCGGCGAAGCAGAGGTTCGGCCGGGCGATCCCGAAGCGCGCATAGAGGTTCTCGATCTCGCCGAACTTCATTCGGCGGCAGGAAAAGCCCAGGGCCTTCAGGGTGGCTTCCACCACATCCATGGCGCCTTCATCGGCCGGGGTCACCGAAGGGCGGCGGATCAGGTCTTGGGTGAGGGCGACGGGATCGAGGCTGGACATGGCCCTGCTGGTAAAGCCCAGGCGCGTTCCGGGCAACTGGCGCCGCGCAAGCCCTCGCGCCCGGAATGGGAAGATTAATCCATATAAATCAACTCGTTATGGGAATATCGAGCCTGTACTCGCAAGATCAGGTTGGCGATGATCGCTCCACACAAGGAGATCGGTCATGCAACCCATCGTATTCGGAAAGCGAAAGCCGTCCTTACTGCCCGCGCTGGCGCAGGCGTTCTCAGCGAAGTCTTTTGATGATCACGGTGGAGACCGGCGTGAGCCCAGGTCCTGGGCGCCGCGATTTGGCGGACATCAGGTTTCAGCCAGCGAACACCTGTACTTCGCCGTGCGCTCGCTGGGCAGTGATGGGGCGCATCACATCCTGCAATACGCCTTTGTGGATGATCGCGGCACGGTGGTCCTGAGCGCCTGCGCCCGGTCGACCAGTCCGGTGGCCATGCTGGCGCCGCCCCTGCCGGAGGACCTTGCGGTCCAGCCCCTGGACCCGGAGGCGTTCGAGTACCTGATGACCCGACTGTGCGGCGGGGCGACCCTGGTGGCCTATCACCGGGTGCTTCAGGGCGGGTTGCTGCCCTACGAGGCGGTGGCGTCTGCGGCCTCGGTGGAATGCGCCTGGCGCCGCTTCCAGCAGGTGGCGCGGCGGCGCGGGATCCGGCTGTCGCGGGGCGAGCCCCTGGCGCTGAACGACTGCCTGGAGAAGGCCGGCCTGCCCGTCCCCGACAGCGAGGACGCGGCCATGCGGGCCCTGTCGATCCGCGCCCTGTGGCGATGGATGGAGGGCTAGGGGCTAGCGCTCCAGCTTCACGGCGTCCCAGAACAGCGGGCGCAGGTCGGAGAAGAACTCATCCATCCCGTAGCGGTCGGCCAGGGTGAACAGGCCCTCGTCGTCGCGGTTGAGATATCCGCGCTCGGCCAGGGCCAGGAGCTTGCGGCGGGCGGTCTCCCGCGGGATCTGGGTGATCTCCGAAAGGCTGAGCGCATTCAGCCCGCGGTGCTCGGGCCCCTCGGCCGGCGCGAAGCTGCGCTCGCGGGCGATCTGTTGCGACAGGTCGGCCAGGATGAACACCAGGTAGAGCAGGTACTGGTCCAGGTCGCCGGCGAAGCGCGACCGAATGCGCACTAGGGTGGTCGAGAGGTGACCGCCCCAGCGGTAGAAGAAGCGGGACACATCCTGGTCGAGATAGCCGGGTGTCGGCGCCTCTAGGGCTGCCTCCGTCGCCAGTCCGGAAATCCTGTTCGAGTTGATTCCAATCACCGTCGTATTCCTTCCGGGATGCGCCCCCCGGTTAAGAGAAGATTAAGCTGGAAGGTTAAGGAAAGGAGCTCATCCGTTAACCGCACCAACTTGAATCAAGGTTGTGTGTGCTGTCCTTGGGTGTCACGAATAGTGCACCTCAAGGTCATAAGACCTTACGCATCTACTATTTTAGCGAGAAGTGCGTGTAAACCCATTATGGGGACACGAATTCGTGCCCCGCGGGAATTTCGCCCAGGGCGCAAACGAAAAGCCCCGCCGGGGACCGGCGGGGCTGGACGTTCAGGCGGGATGCGCGGGGTCAGTCGCGCAGCAGCTCGTTGATCGAGGTCTTGGAGCGGGTGCGGGCGTCGACGGTCTTCATAATCACCGCGCAGTAGGTCGACGGCATGCCCTCGTGCGGGCTGGGCCGCGAGCCGGACATGACCACGGAATAGGGCGGCACCTCGCCGGTGGTCACCTGGCCGGTCTTGCGGTCGATGATCGGGGTGGTCGAAGTCAGGTAGACGCCCATGGACAGCACAGAGCCTTCGCGGACGATCACGCCCTCGGCCACTTCGGAGCGGGCGCCGATGAAGCAGTTGTCCTCGATGATCGTCGGGTTGGCCTGCAGGGGCTCCAGCACGCCGCCGATGCCCGCGCCGCCCGACAGGTGCACGTTCTTGCCGATCTGGGCGCAGGAGCCGACCGTGGCCCAGGTGTCCACCATGGTGCCCTCATCGACATAGGCGCCGATGTTGACGAAGGACGGGGTCATGATCACGCCCTTGGCGATGTAGGCGCCGCGGCGGACGACGCAGCCCGGCACGGCCCGGAAGCCGGCGGCCTCAAAGCGGGCGGCGTCCCAGCCGGTGAACTTCAGCGGGATCTTGTCCCAGTAGGGGTGCGGGGCGTCCGCATCGATCAGCTGGTTGGCGTTCAGGCGGAAGGACAACAGGATCGCCTGCTTGGCCCACTGGTGGGTCACCCAGGTCCCGTCGGCCTCGCGGCTCGCGACGCGCAGGGTTCCGGAATCCAGTTGGTTCAGGGTCTCGTCCACGGCCTCGCGGACCTCGCCGGTGGTCTGGACGTTGACGGCGTCCCGGTTTTCCCAGGCGGCTTCGATGACGGACTTCAGGTCTTGGGACATCAGGCGGTTTCCTTCAGACGCGCCCCGGCCAGGAAGGGCGCGAGTTTCTCGGTTCTGTGGGTGACAAAGGGCGCGGCCGAGGCCGGCGCATGGGCGCCCACCAGCACGGTGGTCATGCCCAGGTCGTGGGCCGGCTTCAGATTGCGCTCGGAATCTTCAAAGAAGGCGGTCGCCACGGGATCCAGGCCATGGGCCTCGATCATCCGGGTGAAGCCCAACGGGTCGGGCTTGGGTGCAAACCCGAACGAATGGACGTGGAACACCTCGTCGAACAGGTGGTCCAGCTTCAGGTGGGCCAGCACCCGCTCGGCGTGGAAGCCGTCGGCGTTGGTGAAGATGTAGCGCTTGCCCGGCAGGCGCTCGAGCGCGTCCAACAGAGGCTGGTCGTGGGCCAGGACGTCCAGGGACAGGTCGTGGAACAGGGCGTGGAACTCTTCCGGCGCCACGCCGTGGTGCTTCATCAGTCCGCCGAGGGTCAGGCCGTGCTCGGCCAGATACTTCTTCTGCAGGGCGAAGGCTTCGTCCCGGGGCAGGCCGGTGACCTTGACCACGAACTCGGTCATCCGCCGCTCGACGTCGCCCATGAACCCGCTCTCGGCCGGGTAGAGGGTGTTGTCGAGGTCGAACAGCCAGACGTCGATATGGGTCAGGTCGGCGGACATCTTCGGCTCTAGCGGGTGATCAGGGTGCCCGAGCCGTGCTCCGTGAACAGCTCCACCAGCATGGCGTGCGGCCGGCGGCCATCGAGGATGACCACGGCTTCCACCCCGGATTCCACCGCGGCGATGGCGGTTTCCAGCTTGGGGATCATGCCGCCGGTGGCGACGCCGTCGGCGATGGCCTGCTTGGCCTGGGCCACCGTCATTTCACGGATCAGCTCGCCATCGCCGCCCAGCACCCCGGCCACGTCGGTCAGCAGCAGCATCCGCTTGGCCTTCAGGGCGCCGGCCAGGGCGCCGGCCACGGTGTCGGCGTTGATGTTGAAGGTCTCGCCGTCCTTGGACACCCCGATGGGTGCGATGACGGGAATGTAGTCGTGGTCGGCGTGGATCAGGCCGGTGATCAGCTGGGGATCGATCTTGGTGGGTTCGCCGACGAAGCCCAGGTCGATGACTTCCTCGATGCCGCCCTTGGACTTGGTGCGGACCACCTTCTCGACCTGGATCAGGCCGGCGTCCTTGCCGGACAGGCCCACGCCGCGCACGTCAGCCTCGGCGCCGGCCAGGGTGATCCAGTTGGCGATCTCCTTGTTGATGGCGCCCGACAGCACCATTTCGGCGACCTCCATGGTCGGCTCGTCGGTCACCCGCAGGCCGTCGATGAAGGTCGACTTCACCCCGGCCTTCTCGAGCATCCGCGAGATCTGCGGCCCGCCGCCGTGCACCACGACGGGATGCAGGCCGAGCAGCTTCAGGAGCACGCTGTCAGCCGCGAACAGCTTGGCGGTCTCTTCCTGGCCCATGGCGTGGCCGCCGTACTTGATGACCACGGTTTCGCGGTCGTACTGCTGGATGAAGGGCAGGGCCTCGGCCAGGGTCCTGGCGGTCGCCCACCCCTTGTCTTCGAGATCCTGGGTCTTGTCGCTCAAGGGTGCGGCCTCCATCCGGTCGGAGCGCTCCGATAGCGGACCCTGGCCCCCCTGTCACGCGATGCGACGACCCGCCTTCGGCTGGCCATAGGTCTTGAAGCGCTCCTGGGCCTCGGCGACCTGTTCCGGCGACAGCAGCTTGGGCGGCGCGACGGCGCGGGCCATGAGGTACTGGCGGGCCAGGGTCTCCAGGCGCAGGGCCGTGGCGACCGCCGCCTCCAGGCTGCGGCCGTGGCAGATCATGCCGTGATTGGCGAGCAGGCAGGCGGTGCGGTCCTGGATCGCCTCGGCGGCCGCGGCCGCCAGCGCCGGCGTGCCAAAGGTGAAGTAGGGCGCGCAGCGCACGTCCGGCCCGCCGAAGCCCAGCACCATGTAGTGAAAGGGCGGCAGCCCCTCGCCCAGGCAGGCAAGGGCCGTGCAGGCGTCGGAATGGGTGTGAACCACCGCCGCCGCGCGCGGGGCGGCGCGGTAGATCGCCGTGTGCATCTCCCACTCGCTGGAGGGGGCGAGATCGCCCTCATAGGCGCCGTCCAGGTCGATCTCGACCACGCCGTCCGCGTCGATGGCGTCGGTGGCGCCGGTGCGGGTGATCAGCACCCGGTCGCCGACGCGGGCGCTGACATTGCCGGCGCTGCCGATGTTCAGGCCCAGCTGCGAGAGGCGGCGATAGCTCTCGGCGACGGCGCTCTTGAGGTGCCCGGTCAATGCGGCTGCTCCATCTGGGTCAGGGCCTCATGGAAGGCGTTCGGTCCGCCCAGCTTGCCGGACTTCAGGCACAGGCTGATCGGCCTGGGGACCTCCACCGAGCATAGCCCCATCCCTGGCCCCTGATAGGGGGCGACCTTCAGCTGCGGGAACCCCAGGGCCTGGACGACGGCGCCGGAGGTCTCGCCCCCTGCCACCACCAGGCGCTCGACCCCACGCGCGGCGAGGCCCACGGCCACCTGCGCCAGGATCGCCTCGGCCTTGCGCGCGGCGCCCAGCACGCCCAGCCGGTCCTGGATCTCCTGGGTGCGGGCGTGCGGGGTGGCGGTGGTGATGCAGATGGGGCCGCCGGGGAGGCGGCTGTCGGCCCAGGCCAGGGCCTGGCCGGCCAGGTCGCCCTCCGCCAGCAGGTCCAGGCGCAGCACCGGCCGGGTCTGCTCGAAGACCGCGATCTGCTCCAGGGTCTGGTCCGCGACGCTGCCGGCCAGCACCGCGCCCGCGCCGGAGCGGCCGGCGGTCGGGGCGTAGGGCTCAGCGGCGGTCAGTCCGCGGGCGCGCCAGATCTGCGGATAACAGGCCGCCACCGAGGAGCCCCCGGTCATGGCCGGCCAGTCCCAGGTCGCCTGCGCCAGGGTCTCAAGATCGGCCTCGGTCAGGGTGTCGGCGATCAGGTAGGGCGCGCCCCGCGCCGTCCGGGCCTGCACATGGCTGCGGACCGCGTCCGCGCCCGACTGGATCGTGGTCCAGGGCAGCAGGCCTACCCCCCGCGATGTCTGGCGGCCGAGCACGCGGCGCAGATCCGGATCAGTCATGGGGGTCAGGGGATCGAGCCGTTTGGGCGAGTCCGAGACGATGGTCCCGCGCACGAACAGGTGGCCGGTATAGACGGTGACGCCGACCTCCGGGAACGCCGGGCAGAACAGCAGGCTGGGCGCGCCGGCGCGCTCGGCCAGCAGGTCGGCGCAATTGCCGATATTGCCCTGGTCGGTGCTGTCGAAGGTCGCGCAGTACTTGAAGAACAACTGGCGCGGCCCGATGGCTTCCAGCGCATCCAGAGCCTGGGTGAATTGGGTCAGCGCGACCTCCGGCGGCTCCACCCGCGAGCGGACCGCGATGACCACGGCGTCGACGTCGCTGGGCCGCGCGGACAGGTCGGTCAGCAGGGCGGCGCGGGCGCCTCCAGAGGCCAGCATGGCCGCCAACTCGACGGCGCCGGTGAAGTCGTCTGCGATGGCGCCGAACACCGGCCTGGACATGGGCGCATCCTCTTAGCGAGCCGATACGATAGCGATCATTATCGAAATTTGAAGCGCCGACTTGCGGCCCGCCTCAGGGCAGGAGGGCGTGCTTCAGGACCGCGGCCGTGTCCTTGATGATGTCCGACACCTCCAGCCGGCCCTCCTCGAACAGCATCTCGTCGGCGGAATAGCCGAGCTCGATGGAGATCCGGACCCGGCGCCACAGGACGTCGGCGGCCATGTCGGGCAGCAGGGGCGCATAGGCCTGGACCATCCGGTCGGCGGCTTCCCGGTGGGAGTCGATCCGCACCTGGGCCAGCTGGGGCACAGCGCGCAGGGCCCGCAAGGTCCAGATCGCCCCGGGCTGGCTGCGGGTGACCTCGTGGGTCTTCAGCAAAAGTTCCTCGGTGGCCTCGCCCATGGCCCGCAGGCCCTTGGGCGCATAGGTGTCCAGCCAGGCGTAGAGCACCACGTTCTGGCGATCGAGCAGGCGCTTTCCCAGCGCCGCCAGCACCGCGTACTTGTTGTCGAAATAGCGATAGAGGGCCGGCGGCGTCATGTTCGCCCGGGCGCAGATGAGGTTGGTGGAGATCTGCTCCACACCCACCTCGGCCAGCAGGTGGCCCGCCACGTCCAGCAGGTGCTCATAGGTCTGGATGCTGCGCTCCTGGCGGGGCGCGACCCGTTTCCTGGGGCCCTTGGCCGGCGTGCTCGCACCTGTGTCCTGGGGGGGCATGGTTCCGGCTTTAAGTCTGCGACCTGATCCAAGCAACCAATCGGCTTGCAATCGCCGCCGATCCGCGCGCTTAATGATAGCTATAATTATCGTTCTTGATCGACCCCAAAAATGGAGACCGAGATGGCCCAAGGCGACAGCGTGCAGAAGGACCTGCTGGAGCGGGCCGCGGCGGTGATTCCCGGCGGCATGTACGGCCACCAGTCGGTGGGCCGGCTGCCCGACGGTTATCCCCAGTTCTTCAGCCGGGCCGAGGGCGCGCGGGTCTGGGACGCGGACGGCAAGCCCTATCTGGACTACATGTGCGGCTATGGCCCGAACCTGCTGGGCTACGGCCACCCGAGCGTCAACGCCGCCTTTGTGAAGCAGCTCGAAGTGGCCGACACCCTGACCGGGCCGACGGCGCGGATGGTCGAGTACGCCGAGGCCTTTGTGGGCATGGTCAGCCACGCCGCCTGGGCCATGTTCTGCAAGAACGGCACGGACGCCACCTCCATGGCCATGATGACGGCCCGCGCCCACACGGGCCGGCGCAAGCTGATCCTGGCCAAGGGCGCCTATCACGGGGCCGCGCCCTGGTGCACGCCGCAGCGGACCGGCACGACGCCCAGCGACCGGGAACACCAGATCTTCTGCGTCTACAACGATATCGACAGCCTCAACGCCGCGGCGGCGCAGGCTGGTGACGACCTGGCGGCCATCTTCGCTGCGCCCATCAAGCATGACGCCTTCGTCGACCAGTCCGACCCGGACCTGGCCTATGCCCGCCGGGCGCGGGAGATCTGCGACCAGACCGGCGCCGTGCTGATTGTCGATGACGTCCGCGCCGGCTTCCGCCTGGCCCGCGACTGCAGCTGGTCGGCCATCGGGGTGCAGCCGGACCTGTCCAGCTGGGGCAAGTGCATCGCCAACGGCCACCCGATCTCGGCCCTGCTGGGCGCCGAGCACCTGCGCAAGGCCGCGGCCGGCATCTATGTCACCGGCTCCTACTGGTACCAGGCCGCGCCGATGGCGGCGGGGATCGAGACCCTGCGCCTGATCCGCGAGACCGACTATCTGGAGCACACGGTGCGCCTGGGCCAGCGGCTGCGCGACGGCCTGGCCGAGCGGGCTGACGCCGCGGGTTTCGGCTTCCGCCAGACCGGCCCGGTGCAGATGCCCCTGTTCCTGTTCGACGATGACCGGGACCAAAGGTTCGGCTTCGCCTGGTGCAGCCACATGCTGGACCAGGGCGTCTACATGCACCCCTGGCACAACATGTTCCTGTGCGCGGCCATGACCGACGCGGACATCGACCTGACCCTGGACGCCGCCGAGCGCGCCTTCACCCAGCTGCGCAAGGAAGCGCCGACCCTGGGGCCGGTGCCGAAGATGCAGTTCCTCGTCGCCTAAGCTGGAGCGCCGTCATGATCGCCTGCTACGCGGACCGCACCAGCCTGCGGCCCGGTGAAAGCTTCGGGCTCTGTGCGTCCGGGGACCACGGCCCGGTGTCGGTGGAGATCGCCAGGGTCGGGGCGGAACGGACGGTGGTCCTGCGCCTGGAGGGCGTGGCGGTCGGCGACCATCCGACCCCGGCGGACGCCGTCTCGGCCGGCTGCAACTGGCCGGCGGCGGTTGCGATCACCGTTGGGGCGGACTGGCGCAGCGGCTACTACGACATCGCCGTCACCGACGCGGCGGGCGAGACGGCCCACCATTTCCTCTGCGTGCGCGCGGCCAGGGGGCGCGAACAGCGCGAGGTGCTGGTGCTGACCACCAACACCTGGCACGCCTACAACTACTGGGGCGGCCAGAACGCCTATTGCGACGTCGCCGCCCTGATGGAGGGCGGTGTCCCGCTGCCGCAGGCGATGGAGGGCGCGGTCGGCGTCCTGTCCACCCAGCGGCCCTTCGCCCAGATGTTGCTGGCCCCGCCGCCGGGCATGCCCCGACTGGTCAACATGACCAAGCGCGGCTTCCAGCGCCGGCCCTGGGCGGGCGCCGATTCCGCCTGGTCCCGCGACCACCGGCAGAGCCCCTATGACGGCTCGGCGGGGTTCCTGCAGAAGTGGGAGGAGGTCTATGTCCGCTGGGCGGAAGGGATCGAGGGGCGCACCTTCGACTACCTGACCGACCACGACCTGGACGCCGAGCCCGACGCGCTCGACCCCTATGAGCGGGTGATCCATGTGGGCCACAGCGAGTACTGGTCCGGACCGCAGCGCGACGTGGTCGAGGCCTTCACCGACCGCGGCGGGGCCCTGATCATCCTGTCGGGCAACACCGCCTTCTGGAAGGTGCGCTGGGAAGACGGCGGCCGCCGGATGATCTGCCACAAGTGGAAGGGCCTGGAGGCCGAGGCGCCCGATGGCCTTGCCGCGACGCATCTGTGGTCGCACCCGCTGTTCGGCCGGCCGGAAGCGACCATGACCGGCTTGAGCTTCATCTTCGGCGGCTATCACCGGCTAGGCAATTGCGTGGCGCGGGGGGCCGGCGGCTTCACCATCTATCGCCCCGACCATTGGGCGCTTGCAGGCGCGGACCTCTATTGGGGCGACGTGATCGGCGATCAGGTCCCGTTGATCGGCTACGAGAACGACGGCTGCGCGATCACCTTCGACGATACCGGCCTGCCGGCCCCCGTGTCGCGGCTGGGGGTGCCTGACAACCTGGAGATCATCGGCATGGCGCCGGCGGCCTTTGCGGAGGTCGACAGCCCCTATGCGCCCCTGATCCCACCGGAGCAGCTGGACGTGGTGGCCGAGATCGCCTTCGGGGACGCCAGTCCGGCGGGACAGGCCCGCGTGCTGCGCGGCCATGCGGTGATGGCCAGTTTCGAGCGCGGGCGCGGCTTTGTGTTCAACAGCGGCACGACCGAGTGGGCCCACGGCCTGGCGGCGCGGGATCCGTTTGTCGAGCAGATCACTCGCAACGTGCTGGCCAGGCCGGCCAACCTGGCCTGAGGCGCGCAGCCCGGGACGGTCCCGGCTCGACGCGGCAACAGGGCGTGCTAGCTTCGCCGTCCTTGTTACGCCTGTTGAGACATTTCATGCGCCTTTCCGCCCTGTTCACCACCGTCGCCCTCGCGGCCCTTTCGGCCACCAGCGCCCTCGCCAAGACCGTCGCGGTCACCGCCGACCACCTGGTGGACGTGGCCTCCGGCAAGACTCTCGACAAGCCGCTGGTGCTGATCGTCGACGGCCGGATCAAGGCGGTGGGCAAGCAGGGTGACGCGGTCCCCGCCGACGCCGAGCGCGTCGACCTGCCCGGCGTGACCCTGACGCCCGGCCTGATCGACATGCACACCCACATCACCTCCTCGCCCCTGTTCAGCGGCTACAACTCGCTGCTGTTCACCGACAGCTTCTGGGCGGTGATCTCGACCAAGCACGCCAAGGACACCCTGGAGGCGGGCTTCACGACCATTCGCAATGTGGGCGCGGACTTCTACGCCGACGTCGCCCTACAGCAGGCCATCGACAACGGCTTTGTCGAGGGGCCGCGGGTCGTGCCGGCCGGCAACGCCATCGGCGCCACTGGCGGCCACTGTGACTCGACCTTCTTCCCGCCCTCCATGGAGGAGAAGAGCCCGGCGGTGGCGGACAGCCCCGACGAGGCCCGCCGCATGGTCCGCCAGATGCGCAAGTACGGCGCCCAGGCGATCAAGATCTGCGCCACCGGCGGCGTGTTCAGCCGCGGCGATTCCCCTGGCGCCCAGCAGATGACCTTCGACGAGATCAAGGCGGTGGTGGACGAGGCCCACATGGCCAGCATGAAGGTGGCCGCCCACGCCCACGGCGCCTCGGGCATCAAGGCCTCGATCCTCGCCGGGGTCGACACCATCGAGCATGTCAGCCTGGTCGATGACGAAGGCATCAAGCTCGCCCTGCAGAAGGGGACCTACTTCGGCATGGACATCTACAACACCGACTACACCCAGGCCGAAGGCGCCAAGAACGGGGTGCTGGAAGAGAACCTGCAGAAGGACCGGGACATCGCCCTGATCCAGCGCCAGAACTACCAGAAGGCCCTGAAGGCCGGGGTGAAGATGATCTATTCCACCGACGCCGGGGTCTATCCGCACGGGGACAACGCCAAGCAGCTGGCGACCATGGTCCAGTGGGGCGCGACCCCGCTGCAGGCCCTGCAGTCGGCCACCATCACCTCCGCCGAGGCCCTGGGCCAGGCCAATGACGTGGGCCAGGTCAAGGCCGGCGCCTATGGCGACCTGGTCGGCGTGAAGGGCGATCCGCTGAAGGACATCACCCTGATGCAGCACCCGGTCTTCGTCATGAAGGGCGGCGACACCGTCAAGCGCCCCTAAGCCCGGGCCTGAAACGACAAAGCCCCCGGCCTCGCGGCCGGGGGCTTTTTCATGCGCGAAAGGGGACCGGATCAGATGGTCCGGGCGACCACTTCCTTCATGATCTCCGAGGTGCCGCCATAGATCCGCTGGACGCGGGCGTCGCGCCACAGGCGGGCGATGGGGTACTCGTTCATGTAGCCGGCGCCGCCGTGCAGCTGCAGGGCCGCGTCGCAGATCTCCCATTGCAGCTCGGTGTGGAACAGCTTGGCGGCCGAGGCCTCGGCGGCGGTCAGCTTCTTTTCCAGGTGGCGCGCGGTGCACCAGTCCAGGTGGGCCCAGCCGGCCTGCAGCTTGGCCTTCAGGGCCGCCAGGGTGAAGCGGGTGTTCTGGAAGTCGAACACGCTCTGGCCAAAGGCCTTGCGTTCCTTGGTGAACTTCACCGCCTCGTCAAAGGCCCGTTGCGCGCCGCCCATGGCCGAGACGGCGATGCCCAGGCGCTCCTGAGGCAGCTGGTTCATCAGGTAGGCGAAGCCGCGGCCTTCCTCGCCCAGGCAGTTGGTGATCGGCACCCGGACATCTTCGAAGAACAGCTCGGAGGTGTCGGCGCTGTTCTGGCCGATCTTGTCCAGGTTGCGGCCCTTCTTGAAGCCCTCGCGCCCGGCTTCGACCAGGATCAGCGAGATGCCCTTGGAGCCGGCGTTCTGGTCGGTCTTGGCGACCACGATCACCAGGTCGGCGTTCTGGCCGTTGGTGATGTAGGTCTTGGAGCCGTTGACCACGTACTCATTGCCTTCGCGGCGGGCGGTGGTGCGCACGCCCTGCAGGTCGGAGCCGGTGCCCGGCTCGGTCATGGCGATGGCGGTGATCACCTCGCCCGAGACCATCTTCGGCAGCCACTGCTGGCGCTGTTCCTCGGAGCCGTAGTGGGCGATGTAGTCGGCGACGATGTCGGACTGCAGGGTGATGCCGGCCGACGAGCCGTAATAGGCCAGCTCCTCGTCGATCACCGCGTTGTAACGGAAGTCCAGGCCCAGGCCGCCGTACTCGGCGGGCACGCCGGGGCACAGCAGGCCGGCCTCGCCGCAGGCGCGCCAGAACTCGCGGCTGACCACGCCGTTCTCTTCCCAGGCGTCCAGGTGGGGGGCCAGTTCCTTGTCGAAGAACTTGCGAACCTGGTCGCGGAACAGGTTCATGTCCTCGTCGTAGACGACGCGGCCTTCGGTGGAGATCATCTCGGGGCTCCTGCAGGGTCTCTGCCGCGCATCTAGCGGCCTGCCGCCGCGTCACGCCAGCCCCCCGACCGGACCGTCCGCCTAGAGGGTGATCTCGCAGGCGTGCATGATCTCGGCCCGCAGCTCGGCCAGGCCCAGCCCCTTCTCAGAGGAGGTGGCCAGGACGCGCGGGAAGGCGGCGGGGCGCTTGGCGATGGCGGCCTCGGTGCGGGCGCGGACGGCCTCGACCTCGGACGGCTTCAGCTTGTCGGCCTTGGTCAGGATCACCTGGTAGGACACCGCGGCCAGGTCGAAGGTGTCCATCGGCGCCTTGTCCACGTCCTTCAGGCCGTGGCGGGCGTCGATCAGCAGATAGGCGCGCTTCAGGTTCGGCCGGCCGCGCAGATAGTCGCGGCCCAGGTTCTGGAACTTCTTGACCACGGTCTTGGACGCCTTGGCCCAGCCATAGCCCGGCAGGTCGACCAGCCGCAGGCGGTCGTCCAGCAGGAAGAAGTTCACTTCGCGCGTGCGGCCCGGCTCATTGGAGGCCCGGGCCAGGTGCTTGTGGCCGGTGAGCGCATTGATCAGCGAGGACTTGCCCACGTTGGAGCGGCCGGCGAAGGCCACCTCCGGCAGGCTCGTATCCGGCAGGCCGTCCATGGACACGCAGCCCATGACGAAGCTGGCGGGGCGGGCGAACAGCACCCGCGCCGCATCCAGCTGGTCCTCGGTGAAGAGGGGGTCGGTCTCGCTCACCCGGTGGTCGCCGGACTCTTGCCGGTCAGGCGGGCCCACATCCGGTCGATGGGGGTCTCAACCTGGTGGCGGCGCATAACGACGTACTGCTGCAGGATCGTGAGCAGGTTGCTCCACGAGTAGTAGATGAGCAGGCCCACGGCGAGCGGCGCCAGGACGAATGTGAAGATGATCGGCATCATCTTCATCATCGCCTGCTGGGTCGGATCCGGCGCGGGCGGGCTCATGGCCATGGAGAGGGCGGTGGTGATCCCGTAGGCCAGCGGCCAGACACCCAGGTGGGCGATCAGGTTGCCCACGAAGGGCACGATGGACGGATCCCAGGGGATCAGGCCGAACAGGGTGAAGATGCTGGTCGGATCCGGCGCCGACAGGTCCTGGATCCAGCCGAAGAACGGCGCATGGCGCATTTCGATGGTGACGTTCAGCACCTTGAACAGGGCCAGGAACACCGGGATCGTCGCCAGCATCGGCAGACAGCCCATCAGCGGATTGATCTTCTCACGCTGATAGAGGGCCATCATCTCCTGCTGCTGCTTGGCCGGGTCGTCCTTGTACTTGGTGCGCAGGGCCTCCACGTCCGGCTGGATCTTCTTCATCTTCGTCATCGAGGCGTAGCTCAGATTGTACGGATAGAAGAAGACCAGCTTGACCAGCACGGTGAGGGCCAGGATCGCCAGGCCGAAGTTGTGCAGGACGCTGTTGAACTGCTCCAGCAGCCAGAAGATCGGCTTGGTGAAGAAGTACAGGGTGCCCCAGTCCACCGCGTCCACGAAGCGCGGGATCTTCAGGTCGGTCTGGTAGGCCTTGAGCACCGGGGCGGTCTTGGCGCCGGCGAACAGGCGGCTGACATGGGTCAGGGACTGGCCGGGGGCGACGTTGCGCGACTGGGCGACAAAGGCGCTTTCATAGATGTCGACGCCGCCGGCCTGGGTCACGCGGAACGAGGCGTGGACGTTCTCGGCCTGGTCCGGGACCATGGCGGCGAGCCAGTACTTGTCGGTGATGCCGAGCCAGCCGCCGTCGGATGAGAAGTTCTTCTCGCCGTCCTTCTTCCAGGCCTTGTACTTGATGAGCCGCAGCTCCTTGTCCAGCACGCCGAGCGCGCCCTCGTGGGCCGTGGCGCCATTGGCCTGGACCGGCACGCCCTGGCGCTGGATCGAGCCATAGGGGGTCAGGTTCAGGACCGCGCCGGTGGTGTTGGCGACGGTGTCTGACACCGTGAACATGAACTTGTTGTCCACCTCGATCTTGCGCGTGAAGATCAGGCCCTGGCCGTCGTCGTAGCGCAGGACGACCGGCTTGCCGGGGGACAGGACCTGGCCCTCGACCAGGGTCCAGACGGTGTCGGGGGTGGGCAGGCCGGGCAGGTTGGCGCCGGTCCAGCCGAACTCGGCGAACCAGGCGAACTTGGCGCCTTCGGGGCGCAGCAGCTCCACCGCCGGGGACTTGGGGTCCACCGTCTCGCGATAGCCCTTCAGGAACAGGTCATCGATGCGCGCGCCGCGCAGGGACAGGGAGCCGGACACCGAGGGCGTGTCGATCTGCAGGCGCGGGCTCTGGCCGACAACCTTGGCCCGGGGCAGGTAGACCTGGGTCTGGTCCAGCGCCTTGGCGCCCGGCACGACCTGGGCCTGCTCGCCCTGGCGGGCCTTCAGCTCGGCTTCTCGCCGCTTGGCCTGCGGGCCCATGACGAAGACCTGGTAGGCCATCAGCATCAGGAAGGCCAACACGACGAAGATGACCGTGTTGCGGTTGGAATTGTCGGGCATCAGGCGCCAGCTCAAACTTTGGGGGAAGGGGCGCCGGTCAGGCGCTCGGGCGGAATTTCGCTTTCGGCCGCGAGGCTTATCAGCGCACTTTTCACGTCGTCAAGCAGACGGGGCCAAGGCCGGGTGGGCGCGCCGCCCCGGGCGATCAGCACATAGTCGAATCCGGGCCGTCCGTGAGCGGGTATCAGGACCCGCGCGGCCTCGCGCAGACGGCGTTTGGCGCGGTTGCGGGTGACCGCTCCGCCGATCTTCTTGGTGGCTGTAAAGCCCACGCGGACAATGGGCTCGGCGTCGGCCCGGTCGCGGGCCTGGAGCACCACCGCGCCGCGGGCGCAGGAAAGCGCTTTAGCGGCCGCCAGAAACTGGGGCCGCGTCAGCATGCGTTCAATGGGAAAGCTGGCGTCCGTCATGCGGACACCCCGCGACCTTTCGGTCTTAGGCGGTCAGGCGCTTGCGGCCCTTGGCGCGACGGCGCGCGACGACCTTGGCGCCATTCTTGGTGGCCATCCGCGCGCGGAAGCCGTGACGGCGCTTGCGCACGAGTCGGGACGGCTGGAAGGTCCGCTTCACGTTGTTCACTCCGGTCTCGAAAACGAGCGGCGTGATTAGGGGAAAGGTCCGGCCCCGTCAACCTCTAAGCCAGAGTCAAAACGACAGGCCCACGCGAAGTGGCCACCAGGGTGTGCTCATACTGCACCGTCGGCTGGCCGCCGGGGGGCGTCAGGGTCCAGCCGTCGTCGCTCAGTTCCTCCACCCAGTCAGCGCCCAAGGACAGGAAGGGCTCGATGGTGAAGACCAGGCCTTCGTGGATGCGGCGGTTGTCCCGCGGCTCGTACCAGGTGGGGATCTCGCCCGGGTCTTCGTGCAGGGAGGCGCCCACTCCGTGGCTGGCCAGGTTGCGGATCAGGGAATAGCCGTTCTTGGACGCGAAGCCCTCGATGGCGCGGCCGATCTCGTTGAGCTTGCCGCCGGCCTTCACGGCGCGGATGCCGCTCCACATGGCCCGGCGGCCGTCCCGGCACAGGCGCTCCACGCGCTTGGTCACCGGCGGCACGGCGAAGCTGGCGCCCGTATCCCCGAAGAAGCCGTCGATCTCGGCCGAGACATCGATATTGATCAGGTCGCCGGCCTTGACCTTGCGGTCGTCGGGGATGCCGTGGGCCACGTCGGGGCCGATGGAGATGCAGGTCGCGCCCGGAAAGCCGTAGGTCAGCTCCGGCGCCGAGCGGGCGCCCTCGCGCTCCAGCAGGGCCCGGCCGATCTGGTCCAGTTCGCGGGTGGTCATGCCGGGCTCCAGCGCCGCGCCCATGGCCTGCAGGGTGCGGGCGACGACGCCGCCCACATGGCGCAGCTTCTCAAGCTCGTCTTCGTTGCCGATGGTCATGGGCGTCCTTTCGCAGCGCCTGAATCTAGGCGTGCGCGGCCCCAAGAGCCAGCCGGCTTTAGAGGTCGGGGCGGATGATGGTCTTTCCGACCACCTTGCGGTCGGCCAGGGTGTCGAAAGCCTCGCGCCAGCCGTCCAGGGGGAACTCCTGGTCGACCCGGGGCTTCACCTTGCCCTCTTCGGCCATCTTCCAGATCGCGGCGACGTTCTCGAGGCCCTTCTGGGGGAAGTGGCGGCCGTACTCGCCGGCCCGCACGCCCATCACCGAGAACCCCTTGATCAGGGCGTAGTTGACCGGCAGCACCGGCAGGCGCCCCGAGGTGAAGCCGATGGACAGGATGCGGCCGTCAAAGGCGATGCAGCGGACGCTCTCGTCGAACACGTCGCCGCCGACGGGGTCATAGATCACATCGGCCCCACGGCCGCCGGTGATCTCCTTCACCTTGTCCTTGAAGCCGTGGCTGACATTGACCACGGCGTCGGGGGCGTATTCGCGGCTGATGATCGCCAGCTTGTCGTCCGAGGCCGAGGCCGCGATGACCTTGCAGCCCAGCAGCTTGGCCATGTCGACACAGGCCAGGCCCACGCCGCCGGCTGCGCCGTGCACCAGCACCCATTCGCCGGGCTGGACCTGGGCGCGGCGCACCAGGGCGACATAGGCGGTCAGGTAGGCCACGGGATAGCCGGCCGCCTGGCCAAAGCTCAGGGCGGCGGGCTTGCGGTGCAGGGCGGCGGCCGGGACCGCGGCGTATTCGGCGAAGGCGCCGCGCATGCCGCCCGCCACCTCATCACCGATCTTCCACTGGGTCACGCCCTCGCCGAGGGCGACGACCTCGCCGGCCAGTTCCATGCCGGGGATGAAGGGTACTTCGGGCTTATGCTGGTGCTCGCCGCGGGTCTGCATCAGGTCGGGGAAGTTCACGGCCCCGGCGCGGACCCTGACCAGCACCTCGCCGGCCTTGGGCTCCGGCGTCGGGATGTCCTTGACCACGCAGCCGGCGTACTCCGCCGCCAGCTTTTCGACCACAAGCGCACGCATCAGCGAATCCGTCCCTCCAGCCCTTCCCGGACCAGACCCGCGATCTCGCGGCAGGCCACGTCGGCGCAGGTGACCGCGCCGGTGAAGGCGGTGAACCCATGCGCCAGGGAATCGTAGCAGCGATAGACGGTGGGCGACCCAGCGTCACGCAAGCGCCGGGCGTAGGCCTCGCCCTGGTCGACCAGGGGATCGAAGCCGGCGGTGATCACGACCGCGGGGGCCAGGCCGGTCAGGTCCGGCTCGCGCAGGGGCGACAGGCGCGGATCGGCGGGGTCGTCGCCGGGGCCCATATAGTGCCCCATGAACCATTCCATGATCGGTCGCGACAGGGGAAAGGCCTCGCCATAGGTGGTCATGGACGGGGTTTCGCTGGCGACGTCCGTGCAGGGATAGACCAAGAGCTGCAGGACTGGCTGGGCCTCGCCCTTGCGCTTCAGCTCCTGGCAGACGATGGCGGCGAAGTTGCCGCCCATGGAATCGCCGCCGATGGCCGCCTGGCCGGGGGGGCCGCCAAAGCGCTCGGCATTGTCGCGGGTCCAGCGGAAGGCGGCCAGCACATCCTCCAGACCGGCGGGGAACCGGTGCTCGGGCGCCAGGCGATAGTCCACTGAGACCACCGCGCAGCGGACGATCTTGGCCAGGATTCCGCAGAAGGCCTCGCAGGTGTCGAGGTCGCCGATCACCCCGCCGCCGAAGTGGGCGAAGACCATGACCGGCATGGTCGCGTCCTGGCTGGCGGGCCGATAGACCCGCGCCGGGATATCGCCGGCCGGGCCCGGGATCGTCAGGGGCTCGACCCGGACGCCGGCCTCAAGCGGCGCGGTCATGGCGGCCATGCCCTGGGCGCTGGACCGGCGCGCCGCCTCGGGCGCCAGGGTGGTCATGGAGGGGCTGCGCGCCGCGCCGGCGGCCAGGAACTGGATCTTCGGATCCAGGGTGCGGCCGCCCTGATAGACCACGCCGCCGCCGGACATCAGCCGCAGGACCGGGGTGGGCAGGGACAGAAGGGTGCGGAGGATGAACCGCTGGACGCCCAGGCTGGCCATCAGGCCGCGCCTTCGGACAGGCCCTTGAGGCCGGTCAGGATCATGGCGGTGGCGAAGGCGGCGGCGGCCTTGGTCTCGATGGGCCGCTTGGCCAGCATGTGCTCGCCCACCTCGCGGGCCACGCCGATGCAGGCGGCGGCCAGGTAGTCGGGGTCGGCGGGCGGGCGGTCGCCGGTGGTGATCCGCTCGACGATGGCGTCGCGCACCTCGCGGAACACCGCGGCCATCTCCGGCGTCTCGCCATAGACGTGGGGCTGGGTCTCTTCCGGCGGCCGCTTGGCCAGCCAGCTCTCGTGCTCGTCGGCCAGGAATTCGTAATAGGCCAGGATGGCGCTGCGGACGAAATCGTCCCAGCCCTTGGCCTGGGCCCGGATGGACTTCAGGATCGGCGCGAACCGGCGGGCGCCGTCGTCCGAGAGGGCGGTCGCGACCTCCTCCTTGGAGCGGTAGTAATTATAGAAGGTGCCGGCGGCCAGGCCGGTGCGCCGGATGATGTCGCGCACCGTGGTGTTGTCGTAGCCCAACTCCCCGAACACCTCGCGGGCGGCGTCCAGGATCGCCTGACGGTTCTGGACCTTGGTCTGCTCGCGCTTGCCGACGGGGGAGAGAAGAATGGCTTCGGACATCTATACCTGAACGCATGAAAAAAGTGACGCGTGTCATTCTAGCGGCGCGTCGCCGTCGGCGCCAAGCAAGCTAGCGTGTCAGGAGGTCTAGCCGGGCGAATTGCTCGCCAAGCGACCCGGCGCGTCGCAGCGGGCGCGGCACTGTCCCCAATGCGGCGCGCAGTCGTCGGTTCCGTCGCCGGCCAGGCAGAAATAGTACTCCTGGGCGCAGGCCTGCCGGCACTGGGCCGGGGCGGACCGGGGTTCGGACACCGGCGTCGACATGGCCCGTGCGGCGGCCAGCGCGCCGGCGGCCACCTC
>NZ_JBHTLQ010000047.1:0-26534 GCF_042679085.1 Phenylobacterium conjunctum
GGCCAGGCGCCGGCCCGGCCCACGGCGGCGCGGACCAAGGTGCTGGAGACCCTGGGGGCCGGCCGCATGGCCCCCGCCGACCTCGCCCGCGCGGCCGAGGTCTCCTCCGGCGTGATCAAGGGCCTGGTAGACGAGGGGGTGCTGGCGCTGGAGCTGGTCATGCCCCAGGCGCGGTTCGAGGCGCCGGACCTGGAGAAGCCGGGCAATCCGCTCAATCCCAGCCAGGCCGCGGCGGCGGACGCCCTTAAAGGCATGCTGGCCGAGGGCGGGTTCAATGTCGCCCTGCTGGATGGGGTGACCGGCTCGGGCAAGACCGAGGTCTATCTGGAGGCCGCGCACGCGGCCCTGGCCGCCGACCCGGAGGCCCAGGTGCTAATCCTTCTGCCGGAGATCGCGCTGACCCAGGCGGTGATCGGCCGGGTGGCGGCCCGGTTCGGCGCGGCGCCTGGCGAATGGCACTCCGACATCGCTCCGCCTCAGCGCCGGGCGGTCTGGGAAGGGGTGGCCCGGGGCGATTGCCGGATCGTGGTCGGCGCTCGATCGGCCCTGTTCCTGCCCTTCCGCAAACTGGCCCTGATCGTGGTCGACGAGGAGCACGACGGCTCCTTCAAGCAGGAGGAGGGCTTCATCTACCAGGCCCGCGACCTGGCCGTCGCCCGGGGCAAGATCGAGGGGGCCGGCGTGGTGCTCGCCTCGGCGACGCCTTCGCTGGAATCCCTACGCAACGCCGAGACCGGCCGCTATCGCTGGCTGCGGCTGACCGCTCGCCATGGGACCGCCCGCCTGCCCGACATCTCGCTGATCGATCTGCGCGAGACCCCGCCGGAGAAGGAGCACTGGCTGTCCCCGCCCCTGGTGGAGGCGATGGGCCAGACCCTGGCCGCCGGCGAGCAGACCCTGCTGTTCCTGAACCGCCGGGGCTATGCGCCGCTGGTGCTGTGCAAGGCCTGCGGCGAGCGGCTGACGGCTCCGGACACCGATTCCTGGCTGGTGGAGCACCGCTATTCCGGCCGGCTGGTCTGTCACTTGACCGGCTTTTCGATGAAGAAGCCCGAGGCCTGTCCGCACTGCGGAGCCAAGGATAGCCTGGTCTCCATCGGGCCCGGCGTCGAGCGGGTGGAGGAGGAGGCCCGGGCCCTGTTCCCCGAGGCGCGGGTGGCTGTCTTTTCGTCCGACACCATGTGGGACGCCCGCGAGGCCAAGCGCCTGGTTGAGGCCATGGAGGCCGGCGAGATCGACATCCTGGTGGCGACGCAAGCCGCGGCCAAGGGGCACAACTTCCCCAACCTGACCCTGGTGGGGGTGGTGGACGCGGACTTAGGTCTGCGCGGCGGCGACCTGCGGGCGGCGGAGCGGACCTATCAGCTACTGGCCCAGGCGACGGGGCGGGCGGGGCGCAAGGACCGGCCGGGCCGGGCGCTGCTGCAGACCTACGCCCCCGACCACGCGGTGATGCAGGCCCTGAAGGCCCAGGATCGCGACGCCTTCACCGAGGCCGAGCTGAACGAGCGCGAGCTGGCCGGCCTGCCCCCGTTCGGGCGGCTGGCGGCGGTGGTGCTTTCGGGGCCGGACCCGGCGGCCCTGGAGGCCTTCGCCCGCACCATGGCCGAGGCGGCGCCCAACACCGAGGGCGTGAAGATCTATGGCCCGGCCGATGCGCCCCTGTCCCTGGTCCGAGGTCGGCGCCGAAAGCGGTTCCTGGTCCAGGCCACCCGCAGCGTGGACCTCTCGGCCTATATGGCGGCCTGGCGCGCCCGGGTGCGGCCGCCGGGCGCGATCCGGCTGGCGATCGATATTGACCCGTACAGCTTCCTCTAACGTTTCGCTTCACCGCACATCCCGGCGAAGGTTAGAAGCTGAGGTTCTGCACCTGGGCGGCCGAGAAGGCGTTGAGCTGGCCAGGGGTCATGGCGGCCAGCTGGGTGCTCGACAGGGCGGTCAGCTGCGAGGTGACCAGGCCTGGGATCTGGGTGGGGGTGAGCCAGCCGACCTGGGTGGTCGTCAGGCCGCCGATCACGCCCGGATCCAGCTTGGAGATCTGAACCGCGGTGAGGGCCGCCACCTGGCTGGCGGTGAACTTGGCGAAGGCCGCGGGACTGAGCGCGCCCAACTGGGTCGCGGTCAGGCCGGGCAGATTGGTGGCGGACAGGCCGCCGACCTGGGTGGTGTCCAGGGCCAGCAGATTGGTGGTGGAGACCGCCGACAGCTGAGACGCGGTCAGGCCCGACAGCTGGGTGGCGGTGAGCTCGGTGAAGTCCTCGGCCGCCAGGCTGCGCAGCTGGACGACGGTCAGGCCCTGCAGCTGGGTCGGGGTCAGGGCCGCGACCTGGGTGGAGGTCAGGGCTGAGAACTTGGTGGTGGAGAGCCCGGCGATCTGGGTCGAGGTGAGCGCGCTGAGCAGGGCGCCGGAAAGCTCGCCCAGGGCGGTGTCCGACATGCCGTTGACCTGGGCGGGGGTCATGGCGTGGACCTGGATATAGTTGAACCGCTTCACCTCGCCGGCCTGCAGGGCCGACAGCTGGGTGGTGGTCAGGCCCTGGACCTGGGTGGTGGCCAGGTCCTGTATGCGGGTGGTGTCGAACAGAGCCAGGTTGTCTGTCGACAGGGCGCCCAGCTGGTTGGCGCCGAAGCTGTCCACCTGGTCGACGGTCAGGCGGTTGAAGTCGGTGGTCGACAGGCTGGCGATCTGGGTGGTGGTCAGGCCGCGCACCTGGGTGGTCGACAGCCAGGTCATCCGCAGGTCGCTGAGCCCCGACAGGGTGGTGGGCGACAGGGCCGCCACCTGGGACGAGGTGAGCGCCCCGAACTGGTCGCCTGAGATGGTGTTCAGGCTGGTGGCCGTCAGCGCGCCGATCTGATTGGGCGTCAGGGCCGCGACCTGGGTGGTGGTCAGTTCGCCCAGGTCCGTGGCGGTCAGGTTGCGGATCTGGAAGGCGGACAGGCCCTGGATCTGCTGGGTCGACAGGCCGCCAACCACATCAGCGCTGAGGGCCTGTAGGTTGGTCACCGACAGGGCGCCGAGCTGGGTGGAGGTGAAGGCCCCCACCTGGGTGTCGGTCAGCCGCGCGAACTCGGTGGCGCTAAAGGCGCTGACCTGGGCCGGCGACAGGCCGCGAACCTGGGTGGTCGAAAGGGCCGCGACCTGGGTGGCGGTGAAGGCGGCCAGGTTGGTGGTGCTTAGGGCGCCCAACTGGGCGGGCGTAAAGGCGGCGACCTGTGTCGCTGAGAACTCGGCGAAGTCGCCGGTTCCCAGGCTGGCGATCTGGGCGGTGCTCAGGCCCTGGACCTGGGTCGTCGTCAGGGCCCGCACCGTGGTGGTGTCCAGGCCTTGCAGGTTGGTGGTGGCCAGGGCGCCCAGCTGGGCCCCGCTGAGGCCCGCCATCTGGGTGGTGGTCAGGCGCGCGAAGTCGGTGGTCGACATGGCGGCGGCCTGGGTGGTGGTCAGGCCTTGGAGCTGGGTCGAGGTCAGGGCCTGGATCGTCGCCGTGGACAGTTTGGCGAGGGCGGTGGGCGAGACATTGCCCAGCTGGGCGGCGGAGAGTTGGGCCACCTGGGTGGCCGACAGCTGGGCCGTCTGGGTGGTGGCCAGGGTCGAGACCTGGGTCACGGTGAGCGCCGCCACCTGGGTCGAGCTGAGCGCGCTGATGGCCGTGGGCGACAGATAGAGCGCCTGGGCCGGGGTGAGGGCCTTGATCTGGACCGCCGTCAGGGCCGCGGCCTGGGGCCCCGACAGCTGCGCCATCTGGGTGGTGTAGAGGGCGCCCAGCTGGGTGGTTCCGAACTGGGCGATCTGGGTGGTGGTGAATTCGGCGAGGTCGGCGTCGGTCAGGCCGCGGATCTGGGTGGCGGTCAGACCCCGGATCTGGGTGGAGCTCAGCCCCGCCACCTGGGTGGCCGTCAGGCTGGAGAGGCGGGTGACCGACAGGCCGCCGAGCTGGGTGGAATAGAGGCTCGAGAGCCGGCCGCCGGCATAGGCCGCGAACTGGTTGTCGGTCAGGGCGCTGAGCTGTCCGCCGTTCAGGGCCAGCAGCTGGTCGGTGGAGAGGGTCAGGTTCTCCGCCAGGTGCGGCAGCTGGGTGGTGGTCAGGCCCTTGATCTGGGTGGCGCCCAGGGCGGCCACCTGGGAGGCGCTGAGTGATTCAATGCCGGCGGTGCTGAGGGCGGCGACCTGGGTGGAGCGCAGGCCGGCCATCTGGGTGGTGGTGAGGCGCTCGACCGTGCTCACCGACAGGGCGGCGATCTGGGCGGCGGACAGGTAGGAGATCGGCATGTCGGTCTCCCTCTGGCGTGCGGTCAGACGGACGCGAATCGCGCGCCGTCAGGTTAGGAACCCGCGCCGCCCCGGGCAAGCTGAGGGGCGGCGCGGGGCCTGAACCTATTGGCCCTCTCGCTTCTTGGCCGCGTTTCGGGAGGCCATGTTGAGGCCCTCCACCAGGGCCGAGAACGCCATGGCCCCGTAGATGTAGCCCTTGGGCACATGCACCCCGAAGCCCTCGGCGATCAGCACGGCGCCGATCATCAACAGGAAGCCCAGGGCCAGCATGACCACGGTGGGGTTGTTGTTGATGAAGTTGGCCAGCGGCTCGGAGGCGACCAGCATCACGGTCACGGCGGTGATCACGGCGATGATCATGATCGGCAGGTGATCGGTCATGCCCACGGCGGTGAGGATCGAGTCCACGGAGAACACCAGGTCGATCATCAGGATCTGGAAGATCGCCGCGCCGAAGTTCATCGCCACCGGCGCCTTCTTGTCGAGCAGGTCTTCGCTGGGGCGCGGGTCCACCGAATGGTGGATCTCAGTGGTCGCCTTCCAGACCAGGAACAGGCCGCCGGCGATGAGAATCAGATCCCGCCAGGAGAAGGCCAGGTCGAAGGGCGCGTGACCGTCGGCGCCCACAGGCGGCGAGAAGGGCAGTTGGAAGACCGTGGCGGTCAGGCCGGCCAGGAAGGCCAGGGTCGACAGCAGGGCCAGGCGCATGATCAGCGCCAGGCTGATGCCGATGCGGCGGGCCTTGGTGCGTTGCTCCTCGGGCAGCTTGTTGGTGAGGATCGAGATGAAGACGAGGTTGTCGATGCCGAGCACCACCTCCATGACAATGAGGGTGATCAAGGCCGCCCAAGCGGCGGGGTCGGCGGCGAGCTCCAGGAGCGTCATGCGGGTCCTCTGCGACTGCGAACCGATGTTATGTAGTGACGCTTTCGCCCTCGCCCAGTCCCTCACAGGCAAAACGCCTTTCAGATGGGCGACCTGCGCTAACCGGACGGTGAGAGTTGCCGGGCCATGATGTCCGCTCGGGCGGCCCTGAGGCGCCCGTGATGGGACGCATCAATGACCGACGGCCAGAACATCCGACCGCTCACCTCTTTGCGGTTCTTCGCCGCCCTTTGGGTGGTGCTCTACGACTATTGGCCGAACCTGGTGGGCGCCGGCGCAGCCCTGCCCAATCTGGTGGCCAAGGGCTATCTGGGTGTCGAGCTGTTCTTTGTCCTGTCCGGCTTCATCCTCAGCCACGTCTATCGGACCAGCGTCGAGACCGGCCGTTTCCGCTATGGCTCGTTCCTGTGGGCGCGGCTGGCGCGGGTCTATCCGCTGCACATCGCCACCCTGGTCGGCGTCGGGCTGATGGCCGGGGCGGCCTCCATGGCCGGGATCGCGGTCGACCCGAACCTGTCGGCCTGGGAGGCCCTGCCGGCCAACCTGACCCTGACCCAGGCCTGGGGGCTGTCCCCCGTGGCGGGTTGGAACCATCCCTCCTGGTCGATCTCGGCCGAGTGGTTCGCCTACCTGACCTTCCCGGCTTTCGCCTGGGCGGCGCTGAAACTGAAGGCCCGGCCGCTGGTCGCGGTTGCTCTGGCGATCCTGTTCATGACCGGCCTCTACGCCGCCTTCCAGGCCCTGGCCGGCTTCTCGCTGACCCACGCCACCATCCGCTGGGGCGCGCTGCGCATCGTCCCGTGCTTCGCCTATGGCTGCGCCCTGCACGCCCTGTGGCGGGCGCGTCCGGCTGATTCTCGCAGCCAAGCCCTGCTGGGCGCCGCTTTTTCAGGCGCCGGGGTGCTCATGGCGGCCGCAGCGGGCGCCCCGGATACGCTCATCGTGGTCGGCCTGGGGGCGATCATCTTCTTCTTGGCGCGGCTCGCCGAAACCGGCTCCGAGCTCTTGAGCGCCGCGCCCCTGGTCTATCTCGGTGAGATTAGCTACTCGGTCTACATGATCTGCATTCCCTGGAGAATTGTATTCCCGAATCTCGTCACCAGGGTGGTTGAGCTTAACAATGATCAGTTGCCCCTGGGGTTGTGGTTAGTTTTTGTCGCAAGCGTGGTTCCTCTTGCAGCCCTCTCCTATCATCTTGTGGAGAAGCCGGCCCGAAACCGCATGAAGCTCATGGCTGAGGCGTGGGCGACTCGGCGACCTTCGGCCGCAACCGCATAAAGGGTCTTTTCATTCGCTTCTGGGATGAGTATCCCTTCGCCCAGTTCGCGTCGGGGAGCACCCTCTAACATGCTTAAACGGACGAGGACCGTTATCGGTTCCCTGGCCGCCGCGGCGGTTATGACCCTCGCGCCTATCGGCGCGATTGCTGACACCTACTGGCAGTGCGTGCCCTTCGCGCGCCTGATCTCCGGCATTCAGATCTTCGGTGACGCCTACACCTGGTGGAAGCAGGCTCCGGGCCGGTACGAGACCGGCTTCTCGCCCAAGACCGGCGCGGTGCTGTGCTTCAAGCCCACCGGCAAGATGACCCTGGGCCACGTGGCCGTGGTCAGCCAGGTGCTCACCGACCGCGTTATACAGATCACCCACGCCAACTGGTCGCGCATCGGCGGGACCCGCGGGCAGATCGAAAAGGACGTTACGGTCATCGACGTCTCGCCCAAGGGCGACTGGTCGACTGTGAAGGTCTGGTACGACCCGGTCCGGGACCTCGGTTCGACCACCTATCCGACCTACGGCTTCATCTATCAGGACGCCCAGGCGATCCGCGTGGCCAATTCGGGCTTCAACGCCGCCCAGAACGCCGCCATCGCCATGGCCCAGAGCGCGGCCAGCCAAGTCGTGTCCACCGTCCGTCCGGGCGCCGGCCCGCTGGCCATGCTGGGCCAGGCCGCCGACTCCACCGACCGGATCGCGGCCCTGATCCAGGCCGCCCTGTCCCAGCCGTCTACCGAGCAGAAGTAAGCGCCTCGCCGTCGTTGACCGCCGCGTCCGCGCCGCCCATTGAGGGGGCGCGGAGGACCTCATGCTGCATCTCCTGCGCCGCGGCGCGCCCCATCCCGAGACGGTGGTCCTGACCCCCGACTGGCGTCCGCCCGCCGATGCGGTCTGGCTGGATCTGGACTGCCCCTCCCGCGACGAGGAGGTTCAGGTCGAGCAGGCCCTGGGCCTCGACCTGCCGTCCTTGGACGAGATGGCTCAGCTGGAGCCCTCCAGCCGGCTCTACCAGGAGAACGGCTCGACCTTCATGACCGCCACCCTCCTGGCCCGCAGCGATGGCGAGCATCCGTCAGGGACGCCGGCCACCTTCGTCCTGCATGACGGCCTCTTGATCACCATGCGCTATGCGCCGCTGAAGGCGTTCTCGATCTTCGCCCAGAGCGGCGTCCAGGCCCAGGCGCCGACCTGCGGGGCCGAGGCCTTCATGGGGCTGATGGATGCGGTGGTGGAGCGCTTGGCCGAGGTGCTGGAGCGGTGCTCCCAGCGGGTGCAGGAAAGCTCGAACGCGATCTTCGACCGACCGCGCGGCGCGGCCTTCGAGCCCCTGCTCACCAGCCTGGCCCGCACCCAGTCGATCAATGCGCTGGGCCAGGCCAGCCTGATCAGCCTGGGCCGGCTGGCCAGCTTTGCGACCCTGGCCCACGAGGTGTCCGAGGCGCCGGCCCGGGTGGCGCACCTGGCTTCGGTGCAGCACGACCTTCAGTCCCTGACCGAGCACTCCGGCCACCTGGCGACCCACATCTCGTTCCTGCTGGATGCGGCGCTCGGCCTGATCAATATCGAGCAGAACAGCATCATGAAGGTGTTCTCGCTGGCGACGGTGATCCTGATGCCGCCGACCCTGGTGGGGGCGATCTACGGCATGAACTTCGCCCACATGCCGGAGCTGTCCTGGAAGCTGGGCTATCCCTTCGCGCTTGCCCTGATGCTGGTGTCCGGCCTCGGCCCGGTCTGGTGGTTCCGGCGCCGAGGCTGGCTCTGAGGCGGTGACTACATGCCGTGCTTGAGCGGCTGCAGGTCCGGGAAGTCCGGGTCGCGCTTCTCGGCCCGGGCCTTGAAGGCCTCGCCCATATGCGGGCCGGCGAACATGCCGGTCTGCCAGACGGCGATATAGTCCAGGCCGTCCTTGAGGGTGTGGTCGCGGGCGTAGTTGATCATCACCTTCGAGCCGGTGACGGCCAGCGGCGCCTTGGAGGCGATCTCACGGGCGGTGGCCAGGGCGTGAGCCACGCATTCCTCGTGGCTCGGCAGCACCTCGTTGACCCAGCCGATCTCCTTGGCCTTCAGGGCGGGCATGCGGCGGCCGGTATAGGCCATCTCCCGCACCCAGCCCTCGGGGATCAGCTTGCACAGCCGTGGGAAGGTGCCGACGTCGGCGGTCATGCCGATATTGATCTCCTGGATGCAGAAGAAGGCGTCGGCGCTGGCGTAGCGGATATCGCAGGCGCTGGTCATGTCGACGGCGCCGCCGATGCAGCCGCCCTGGATGGCGGCGATCACCGGCGCCCGGGCCTCGTCCAGGCAGGAGAAGCAGTTCTGGAGCCACAGGATGTGGTGGCGTTGCTGCTCGGCGTTGATCCAGCGGTCTGCGGCCTGGCTGGCCGAGGTCGAGCCCCCACCGCCAAACACCGCCAGGTCCATGCCGGCGGAGAAGTGCTTGCCGGTGGAGGAGATGACGATGGCCCGGGCGCGGGCGTTGTCATTGATGTCGCGGACGATCACCGGCAGCTCGTTCCAGAACTCGCGGATCATCGAGTTCATGGCCTCGGGCCGCTTCAGCTGGATGTGGGCGACGTGGTCTTCAATGGTGACGTTGAAACAGGTCCAGGCGTGGTCGGCGGCGCTCATGGCGGATCTCCCCTTTTGTGGTGTTGGGGACATCATCCGCCTGTGACGGGGGGAAAGGAAAGAGCCTTACCGATACCGTAGCTTGGCCAGCGCCCGGGCCACCTCGGCCAGGACGTCCTGGGCGCCCAGGCCCGCCTTCCACTTCTCAAACGCCATGACGTTGTCGATGCGGGCGTCGAGGAAGGCTTCGGCCTCCGCCGGGCTGGCGTGGAGGCGAAGGGCCAGGGTTCCGGCCAGGATGCCCGACAGGATGGCGCGCTTGGAATAGTGGTTCTCATCGGTGGCGGTGTCGCCGGCCCAGCGCCACAAGGCGTCGGCCGAATCCCACAACAGGCGCATGGCGAGCGGCAGGTTGAGCGGCAGGGCCAGGAACCCGGCCCAGCGGCGCAGGGCCTCGCCATCGGCCGCCGCGGCCTCGGTGCGGGCGAGGACCGCGGCGCGGATGCGCGCGCGGATCTTCAGGGCCGCCGGATCGGGCAGGGCGGCGAGGGCCTGGGCGTCATGTCGGCGCGCCAGCAGGGCGGCGAGGTCGCGGGGGCCATGCGGCAGGAGGAGTTCGGTCTCGGCGGCGCTCAGCCCCATGGCCCGGCCGGCCGCCCGCGCCATGTGCCAGGTCCAGCCCTGGGTCGGGGCGAGCACCCTGGCCTGGTCGAGCAGGGCCTGCTCCATGTCGCCGGCCCAGTCGGAAGCTTGGCTGGAGGGAGCGGGGCGGTCGAGGGCGGGCGCGTCGGTCATGTCGTGAATTTATACCCTCCCGAGCCATCTGTCCGCCGTGGACATGGGCTTAAGCATCTGCTATCTGCGCGCCCTCGTCTCGGAGGGCTTCCTTCGGGCAGCAAAGACTATTGTCCGTTCGCCGCCGCGCCCCTGCGGGGGGAGGCCGAGCGGGAACGGGTGACAGGAGAGAGACCTCTGGTTCAGATTTTCGTCCGCGACAACAACGTCGACCAGGCCCTGAAGGCGCTGAAGAAGAAGATGCAGCGCGAGGGCTCGTTCCGCGAAATGAAGCGGCACGTCCACTATGAAAAGCCTTCGGAAAAGCGCGCCCGTCAAAAGGCCGAGGCTGTCCGTCGCGCCCGCAAGCTGGCCCGCAAGCGCGCCCAGCGCGAAGGCCTGATCGCCGCGCCGAAGAAGCCCTCGCGCTGAGCCGGGGCTCCTAGCTCAATTATCGAAAAGGCCGCGCGGACACGCGCGGCCTTTTTGCTTTGCTCTCGGCCCCCTATCTTAGGCCGGAGCGGACACATTCCGAGACGGTCTGAACGGTAATGAACCTGAGAAATCTCGCCATCTGGGGCGTCGTCGTCGTCGTCGCCCTCGGCCTCTACAGCATGGTGGCCGGCGGCAGCCGCACGGCCGGCGTCAGCGAGATCAGCTATTCCCAGCTCCTGAACAAGGTGGGGAACGGCGACGTGAAGAAGGCTGAAATCGCCGGCTCGCGCGTCGAGATCACGGACGGCGGCGGCAAGATCTTCGCCACCACCACCCCCAACAACCAGGACGAGCTGGTCAAGCGGCTCGAAGCCAAGGGCGCGGACATCAAGGTCAAGCCGCCCGGCGGCTCGCCCCTGGTGGGCTTCTTCGTCCAGGCCCTGCCGATCCTGCTGCTGATCGGCGTCTGGATCTTCTTCATGCGCCAGATGCAGGGCGGCGCCCGCGGCGCCATGGGCTTCGGCAAGTCCAAGGCCCGCATGCTGACCGAGAACAAGAACCGGGTGACCTTCGACGACGTCGCCGGTGTCGACGAGGCCAAGGAAGAGCTGACGGAAATCGTCGACTTCCTGAAGGACCCGCAGAAGTTCCAGCGCCTGGGCGGCAAGATCCCCAAGGGCGCCCTGATGGTCGGCCCGCCCGGCACCGGTAAGACCCTGCTGGGCCGCGCCGTCGCCGGCGAGGCGGGCGTGCCGTTCTTCTACATTTCGGGCTCCGACTTCGTGGAAATGTTCGTGGGCGTCGGCGCCAGCCGCGTGCGCGACATGTTCGAGCAGGCCAAGAAGAACAGCCCCTGCATCATCTTCATCGACGAAATCGACGCCGTCGGCCGCCATCGTGGCGCGGGCCTGGGCGGCGGCAATGACGAGCGCGAGCAGACCCTGAACCAGCTGCTGGTGGAGATGGACGGCTTCGATCCCAACGAAGCCATCATCGTCATCGCCTCCACCAACCGTCCGGACGTGCTGGACCCGGCCCTGCTGCGTCCCGGCCGTTTCGACCGCCAGGTCGTGGTGCCGAACCCCGACGTCGGCGGGCGCGAGCGCATCCTGCGCGTCCACATGAAGAACGTGCCCCTGGCCGCCGACGTGGACGTCAAGACCATTGCTCGCGGCACCCCCGGCTTCTCGGGCGCCGACCTGGCCAACCTGGTCAATGAGGCGGCCCTGATGGCGGCGCGCAAGAACCGTCGCATGGTCCTGCACCGCGACTTCGAAGACGCCAAGGACAAGGTCATGATGGGCGCCGAGCGCCGGTCCATGGCCATGAGCGAGGACGAAAAGCGCCTGACGGCCTATCACGAGGGCGGCCACGCCCTGGTGGCCCTGACGGTGCCGTCGGCCGACCCGGTGCATAAGGCGACCATCGTGCCGCGCGGCCGCGCGCTCGGCATGGTGATGCAGCTGCCGGAAGGCGACCGCTATTCCATGGACTATGTCCAGATGACCTCGCGCCTGGCGATCATGATGGCCGGCCGGGCGGCGGAAGAGATCATCTTCGGCAAGGACAAGATCACCGCCGGCGCCTCCAGCGACATCCAGGCGGCGACCAGCCTGGCCCGCAACATGGTCACCCGCTGGGGCTATTCGGACGAGTTGGGCACCGTGGCCTATGGCGACAACCAGGAAGAGGTCTTCCTGGGCCATTCGGTGGCGCGCACCCAGAACGTCTCCGAGCAGACCGCCCAGAAGATCGACCAGGAGGTTCGCCGCCTGGTCCAGGGCGGCCTGGACGAGGCCCGTCGCATCCTGACCGAGCGTCGCGCCGACCTGGAGACCCTGGCCAAGTCGCTGCTGGAGTACGAGACCCTGTCGGGTGATGAGATCATCGGCCTGATGAAGGGCGTGCTGCCCAACCGCGAGGACGCCGAAGCTAAGAAGCCGGCGGGTCCGGCGGTGGCTGTGCCGATCACCCCGGCCATCGCCCCGCCTGGCGCCGAGCCGAACCCGGCCTGATCCACCTCAAGCGTCGCCCGTCTCCAGCAGGCGGGCGGCGCGTTCCACCACCTGGCGGTGCCAGGTGGTCAGGTCGGTGCGGGCAAGCTTGGTCTTGGCGGCGGCCGGCGCGCCCTCGCCATGACGGCGACGCAGCATCTGGGCCTCTTCGACAGCTTCTCGACGCAGCCGTTCCCGGCGCCGCCAAAGGCGAATGGGGTTGAGCACCATAGCCACACTCCTCGGTAGGGCGGCCTAGCACTCCAATATGACGTGAAGTAGCGGCTTGGCGCCCAGCCTGAACACTTAGGCTATGACGCGATGCAGCAATTGGAAACCCGAAATGGGGCGCGCCTCCGTTCGACGACGCCATGTGCTGCAGGCTTGGTCCCGCCGCGACCGCGGCGGGACCGCCTTGCCTATTTGCCGCGCTTGGCCAGCATGGCCTTCAGCTCGGCCTGGGACGCATTGACCACCGCCGCGTCGCCTTGAACCGCCAGGCTGGCCGAATCCACCGCGAAGGTGTCGGCGCCCATCTTGATGGTGGCCGTCTGCTTGCCGCCGGCCTCAGGCTTCAGGCTGGTGATCGTACCGATACTGACGCCGGTGTTGTCCTTGACCGCCAGGCCGACAGCCAGGGCCGCCGTCGTGGCGCTGGTGTCCGCCGCCACGCCGGTCTGGGAGCCCATGGCGCCGGTCATGGGCGCAGAGCCGGTGGCGGGGCTGGTGGAGGGGACCGGCGGTGTCTTCGCCGTCCCGTTGGGCGCGGAGCCGGCGGTCTGTGCCATGGCCGGGGCCGCGATCAGGGCGGCAAGGGCCGCGCCGAGAATGTAGGTGGAACGCATGAGGTCTCCTGTTTGCGCATGAGGCCTCCCCCGAAGTCCACAAGGTCAGGGTGCAATGGGGCGTCGTCACGACCCGGTGAGGGCGCAAACAGGGCGAATGGTCCGGCTTGGTCCGACGGCTCAACCCCGGCCGATGAACGGCATCTTGGTGGCCATCACCGTCATGAACTGGACGTTGGCGCTGAGCGGCAGGCCGGCCATGTAGACCACGGCGTCGGCGACGGCCTGGACATCCATCACCGGTTCGGCGGCCATGGAGCCGTCGGCCTGGGGCACGCCCTGGCTCATGCGCAGGGTCATCTCGGTGGCGGCGTTGCCGATGTCGATCTGGCCGCAGGCGATGTCATAGGCGCGGCCCTCGAGCGAGGCGGACCGGGTCAGGCCGGTGATGGCGTGCTTGGTGGCGGTGTAGGCCACCGAAAAGGGCCGCGGCGCATGGGCCGAGATCGAGCCGTTATTGATGATCCGGCCGCCGCGCGGGTCCTGGTCCTTCATGATCCGGAACGCGGCCCGCGCGCACAGGAAGGCGCCGGTGAGGTTGATGTCCACCACCCGCTTCCAGGCCTCGAGGGTCAGGTCCTCCAGGCGCCCGCCCGCCCCGGTCCCTGCGTTGTTGAACAGCAGGTCGAGGCGGCCGTGCCGGGCCTCGATGGCGGCGAACAGGGCCTCGACCCCGGCTTCGTCGGTGACGTCGGTTGGGACCACATGGGCCTGGTCCGGCGCGTGGGCGGCGGTGGTCTCCAGCTCGGCGGCGCGGCGGCCGGCGAGGATGACGGTCCAGCCGGCGTCCATCAGGGCCTGGGCGCTGGCGCGGCCGATGCCGGAGCCGGCGCCGGTGACGAGGGCGATGCGTTGGGGGCTGCTCATCCCTCGCCCATACCAGGGCGCGCAGGCCTCAGGCCAGATGCGCCTTCACCCCCCAACCTTGACCCGGGGATGATCCCGCCAGGCCGGCAGGGTGGCCATATAGGCCAAGGTGTCCTTCTCCGCCTGGGCCCGGTCGCCGCCGCGCTCGCGCAGCTGCCAGTCCACCATGCGGCCAAACCGGGTGTCGAAATCCTGCAGGGCGCCGGTCTCGTCGACGCAGTAGGCGCAGTAGCGGCCGGTCTCTATCGGCATGCCGCAGCTTTCGCATTTGTGGGTCACGGGGGGTCCTTTCGAAGGGCTGCGGCGAGGTCGCCCAGCAATTGGATGAGGGTCTGTCGATCCCCCTGGGGCAGGCGCGCGGCCGCCGCCTCCAGCCGGGCCTGCTCCAGCACGCTGAGCGCGTCAGCCAGCCTGGCCTGGCCCTCCGGCGTCAGCCACACCAGGCTGCGGCGGGCGTCGGCCGTATCAGCCTGGCGTTTGACCAGGGCCTTGGCCTCCAGGTGGTCGATCATTTCCGACAGGGTCGACGGCGCCCGGCTCATGTGGCGGGCGAGCTCAGTCAGGCTCATCGGGCCGGCCTCGGCCAGGTGCAGCAGGAAGGCGGTGGTCTCCGGCGACAGCCGCTCGCGCTTGTCGCGCACCCGGCGCACGGCGAGCAGGTAGATGTCGCCATAGGCGGCCTCGAAGCGGCGGGCGAAGTCGGCGGGGTCCATGGCCACATGCTGCGGTCCACAACTTCCTTCGTAAATCCCGATGCATTCGCCGCGCGCGCGCGCTACCGCTGGATCATGAGCAAAGCCCTTGGACGCGTCCTGATCATCGCCGGCTCGGATTCAGGCGGCGGCGCCGGCCTGCAGGCCGACATCAAGACCGTGACGGCGCTGGGCGGCTATGCGGCCACTGCGGTCACGGCGATCACCGTGCAGAACACCCTGGGCGTCACCGGCGTCCATCCGATCCCGCTGGACATCGTCGAAGCCCAGGCGCGGGCGGTGCTGGACGATATCGGCGCTGACGCCCTCAAGACCGGCATGCTGGGCGACGCCGCCACGGTGGAGCGAGTGGCGCAGATCCTGGACACCACTTCGGCGCCGGCTGTGATCGATCCGGTGATGGTGGCCAAGGGCGGCGCGCCCCTGCTGGCCGAGGACGCGATCTCGGCGGTGCGGGACCTGCTGATCCCCCGGGCGGCTCTCTTGACCCCCAACGCGCCTGAGGCCCAGGCCCTGACCGGACTTGCGGTCGAGACCCTGGACGATCAGTTCCGCGCCGGCGAGGCGCTGCTGAAACTGGGCGCGCGGGCCGTGCTGATGAAGGGCGGCCATGTGGCGGGCGAGACGGTGGTCGACATCCTCATGACGCCGGACGGCGAGACCAGTTTCGAGGGCGAGCGGGTGGAGACCCGGCATACCCACGGCACCGGCTGCACCCTGGCCTCGGCCTGCGCCGCCGGCCTGGCCCAGGGCCTGCCGCTGGAGGCGGCGGTGGCCCAGGCCTGGGCCTATGTGGGCGAGGCGATCCGTCAGGCGCCGGGCTTCGGCGCCGGCCATGGCCCGCTCGATCATGCCTGGCCGCTGCGGGGGCTGGCATGAGCCTGGAAGCCCGGCTCGAGGTCATCCTGCGCGAGACCCCCAGCCTGATGACGGTGATGGAGACGGCCCGGGGGCTGGACCTGCCCGACTGGCTGATCTTCTCCGGCGCCATCTATCAGCGGGTGCTGAACCGGCTGACCGGCCGCGATCCGGACTACGGGATCAAGGACTATGACCTGGGCTACCACGACGCCTCGGACATCTCCTATGAGGCCGAGGACGTGGTGATCCGTCGGGTGGCGGCGGCGTTCGAGCCGCCCCTGCGCGAGATGGTCGAGGTGCGCAACCAGGCCCGGGTGCATCTCTGGTTCGAGGGCAAGTTCGGCGAGCCCTATGAGCCGCTCGCCTCCACCGCCGAGGCGCTCAGCCGGTTCACCAGCGCCACCTTCGCGGTCGGCGCCCGGCTGGAGGCTGACGGTCGGATGACCATCGCCGCGCCGTTCGGGCTGGAGGACATCTTCGCCCTGCGCCTGCGGCCCAATCCGATCCGCCAGACCGCGGGCTTCCGGCGCACGGCCGAGGCGGCCAAGGCCCGTTGGCCGGAACTCACCATCCTGGACGCCTGACACGGAAAAGGGGGCGGACATGCCGCCCCCTTCGTCAGGGTCCTGTTACAGGGCTAGTGACGATACCGGTCGCCATAGCCGTAGCCATAGCGGTCGCCGTCATGGGCCTGGACCCGGATCTGGGCCGACAGCCGGTCAAAGCGGCGGTCCAGGTCGGCGCGTTCCCAGTTTGACAGGCCGCCGCGGCGATAGCGGGTCTCCAGCCGGGCGATGCCGTTGAACTCCCCGCGCAGGCGGCGCGCCTCGGCGCGGGTGATCTCGCCGCGGCGGACCCCGGCGTCGATCCGGGCGTCCAGGCGGGCCTGGCGTTCGTTGACGGACACCCAGCCGCCGCCATGGCTCCAGGCCTGGGCTGAGGCGGTCGTGGCGACGCCGGCGCTCAGAGTGACGGCGGAGAGCGCGGCCAGGAGGGTCAGCTTCTTCATCTTGCAGTCCTTTCCTTGTCTGGGCCCCCCGTGAAGGCGGCCTTCCCCGTCCCGGGCTCAGGAACGGCCGGGGACGGGGAAGGTTTCGCAGGCTCGGTTAGTGGCGCGGGCCGTAGCCGTAGCCGTATTCCCGGTCGTGACGCTCATAGCGCAGGCGGGCCGAGATCGAGTCGAAGCGGCGGTCCAGGTCCGCCTGCTCCCAGCGGGTCACCCGGCCATCCGAGCGGTAGCGCCAGGCCAGGCGCTCAGCTTGGCGCAGTTCGGCGCGCAGGCTGGCGGCTTCGCGGTAGCTGAGCTGGCCGGAGCGGACGCCGCGGGCGATGCGGGCTTCCAGGTTGTCGCCGCGAACGATGCCTTGGCCGCCGCCGCCATAGGCGGGACCGCCGTGGTCGTAGCCGTAGCCGGGGCCGCCATTTCCATAGCCGTAGCCGTAGCCGTAGCCTTGAGCGGCGGCGGGGGCGGCGGCGCCGGCCAGAGCGGCGACGGCGACGAGCGAGAGCAGGGTCTTCTTCATGGTCGTTCTCCGTTTCAGACCGTCCATGTCGGGCGGCGTTGAGGGGAGAATGACCGGGGCTAGCTGAAGCTGATCTGAGGCGCTTGTTGTCTGATGTTCAGGTTTAGCGGCCAGGCTTGGCGGTCAGGCTTGGCGGTCAGGCTTGGCGGTCAGGCCGCGGCGCTGTCCGCCGCCGGCCTGGCGGGCGCCTGCGCCGCTTCGGTGAGGGCTCGGCTGATGGCCTCGTAGAGCTTGGCGATCTCGATCGGCTTGGCCACGTGGCCGTCCATGCCGGCCGCCAGGTATTCCTGGACCTGGTGCGACAGGGCGTTGGCGGTCAGGGCGACGATGGGCGTCCGTCGGCGACCCTGCGCCTGCTCCGCCTCGCGGATGGCGCGGGCGGAATCGATGCCGTCCATCACCGGCATCTGGATATCCATCAGCACCAGGTCATAGGCCCCGTCGCGCCAGGCCTCGAAGGCGGCCTTGCCGTTGGGCACGATATCGATGTCGATGCCGAGCGACCCCATGACCGCCGCCAGCACCTGTTGGTTGGTCGGGTTGTCCTCGGCGGCCAGCAGGCGCAGCGCGCCCTCGGAGGGCTCGTTCTCGGCTTCGGCCGGAGTGGCCGCAATGGCCGAGGCTTCGCCGCGGGGCAGGGGCAGTTCGACCCGGAAGGTCGCGCCATGGCCTTCGCGGCTGTCGACCTGGATCGTCCCGCCCATCATCTGGGTCAGCTCGCGGCAGATGGCCAGGCCCAGGCCCGTGCCGCCGAAGCGGCGGGTGGCGGAGTTATCCGCCTGGACGAACTTCTCGAACAGGTTGGCCAGCTTCTCGGCCGGGATGCCGACCCCGGTGTCGCGCACGGTCAGGCGCAGGGCGCCGCTGTCCGGCGCGATGTCAAAGGCCGCCAGCACGCCGCCCGTCTGGGTGAACTTGACCGCATTGGACAGCAGGTTGCCCACGATCTGGCGCAGCCGGTCGGCGTCGCCCTTCCAGGCGCCCAAGGCCCCGTCCGTGAACTGGACGTCGAAGTCCAGGCCCTTCTGCTGGGCCAGCAGGCGGAAGCTGTCGGTGGTGGGGCCCACGGCGCTGACCAGGTCGAAGTCGTCCACCAGCAGGGTGAGCTTTCCGGCCTCGATCTTGGACAGGTCCAGGACGTCGTTGAGCACCGCCAGCAACAGGCCGCCGGACTGGCGGATCACATCCAGGCGCTCGCGCTGGACGGGGGCCAGGTCGCCCATGGACATGACCTCGGCCATGGCCAGCACGCCGTTCAGCGGCGTGCGGATCTCGTGGCTCATATTGGCCAGGAACTGGGACTTCAGCACATTGGCCGCATTGGCGGCGTCGCGGGCGACCGTCAGGTCCTGCAGGGTGGCCTTCAGCGCCTTGTCGCGCTCGTCGAGGCGGGCGAGCAGGTGGTTGAAGCTGTCGGTCAGGCTGCGGAACAGGCCGTCCTGGGCCCGGGCGGTGACAGGCTGGAAGGCGCCCCCGGCGGCCACGTCGTGCATGGCCTCGGACAGGCGCTGCACCGGGGCGATGATCCGGTGGGCCAGGCCGCGGCCCAGAAACAGCGCGACGCCGACCCCGGCGAAGAACAGGGCGCCGGTCAGGGCGATGAACTGGGGCAGGAGGGCGCTGAAGGCCGGCGGCCGGGCGCTGAGCGCCAGCTCCCCCACCCGCAGGCCGTGCAGCTTCACCTCGGTGCGGATCACCTCGACGTCGTCGGCCTGGGGGCCGGTGCGGCGATAGGCGGCCAGGATGCGGCCGTTGGCGTCCAGCAGGCGCGCGTCGGTCACCTGGCTGGCGCGGGCCAGCGCGCTCAGGGCGGGCGCGGCGGCGGCGGCGTCATGGGCGGCCACGGCGGGCGCCACGGCCTGGGCGGTGATCTCCGCAAGGGCGGTGTGGGAGACATGGCTCTGCTCGCGGGCGACAGCCCACTGCTGGAGCATGAAGGTGCCGCAGGCGGCGGCCAGCACGGCGAGCGCGGTGATCAGGGCGGCCCCGGCCACCCGGGCATGGAACGAGGCCGTATGCGGCGCGGCGGTCGTTCTGAGCTTCTCTGTCATGGCGCTCACGGTCCGGGACAAGCTTGCCCGATACGCCAAGACTCCTAACGTTTCGCTTCCAGGTGGCGTTTTTTGAGAAAGTCGCGTTCGCGCGAGAGGCGAAGTCGTGTCCCCGCCGACACGCTCAACCTCTGCGCGCAGTTGTCGCGGTTAATGAAGCGTTAACACGCTGGACCCAGCTTAACCTCTGGTTTACCTTTTCCCTCGTGAGTTCATTCACAGGTGGAGGGGTTCTCCGATGGAAAAGGCGTTTGTCGCCCAACGCGTCGCGACCAAGCTGTTCGCGACCGAGGCCGCTGTCGACAAGGCGATGGTGGAAGCTACCGAACTGATGGCGGACATGCTGAAGGCCCGCCAGGACGTGAACGCCTCGCTGGTGTTCGCGGACGAAGCCCAGGTGAAGCTGATGGACGCCATCCGCGCGCTCAGCGAAGCCCGCTCGGCCATGGTCGGCGTGCACGGCCAGCTCGGCGAAGCCAAGCTGCGCCTCGGCATCCGCACCAAGATGATCGGCGAGCTGGACAAGAATCTCCTGAGCGCCCGCCAGACTGTCACCATGCGGGAAGTCGGCTGAAGCCCAACTTGGGTTGCAATAGTTTAACTGGTTGACGCCCCTAATCCCGGTTAGGGGCGTTTTCCATGTCTGGCTTTTACCTTCACAACCTGCTGCGGATCGCCATCGTGCTCGTGACGGCGTTCGCGTGGTTCAAGGGCGGCCCCGCGGAGCGGATCGGCGCAACTGTGAACCTTGTGGGGTCGCTGGCGGTCATGTTCCTCGTCAGGGCCATGCAGCAGGAGCAGATCGGGCTCGTGCTTCTGGGGCTGGATGGCGCCCTGGGCCTTGTCTTCCTGGCTCTCGCCGTCCGCTACACCAGTTTATGGCTGGGTGGCGCGATGCTTCTGCAGGCCGCGCAGTTCTCGCTGCATGCCTACTACCTGGTGTTGGATCGCCACGTGGATCTGCTGTTCGCGGTGGTCAACAACGTCGTCAGCTGGGGCGTCCTGCTGGCCATCCTGATCGGCACGCTTGTGACCTGGCGCGGTCTCGGCAAGCGGGAGATCTAGGCCCGCGCCTTGGGGTGGAACGTCGCCAGGCCCACGCCGGCCAGGATGATGGCCAGGGCCAGGAAGGCGCTTGCGTCCGGACGCTCGCCCATGAAGGTGATGCCGACGCCGGTGGCCCACAGGGGCGCGACATAGACCGCCATCGAGGTGAACAGGGTCCCGCGATGCTGGATCAGATAGATCCAGCCGATGGTCGACAGGCCGGTGGGGAAGATCCCGTGCGCCAGCACCGCCAGGGCGGAATCCAGCGGCGGAACCTTCAGCGGCGCGTGGAACAGCAGCGCGATCAAGGTCGCGGCCACCGCGCCCCACAGGCACATCATCCAGGCCCCGACCGCCGGCGAGACCGCCGGGGCCTGCTTGGCCAGGATGTTGGAGACCGCATAGAGGATCGCCGCCGCCAGGGCGAGCAGCAGGCCGGTCGCCTCGAGGGACATGCCGCCGGCCAGCTTGGGCGCCACCAGCACCAGCAGGCCGCCAAACCCTAAACCCACCCCCGCCGCCTTGATCCGGTTCATCCGTTCGCCCGGCACGATCATGTGGGCCATGAGCGCGGTGAAGATCGGCGTCGCCCCGTTGCAGATCGAGTTCATGGCCGAGGGGATGCGCTCCGCGGCCAGGGCGAACAGGGCGAAGGGGATGGCCATGCCGACCACCCCGTTGGCGAGGTAGAATTTCCAGGCCCCGTGATCGAGGCCCGGCAGCTTCTCACGGCGCAGCAGCACCACGATCCCCAAGGTGATCACGGCGACCCACAGGCGCTCGGTGGTGGCCCAAACCGGCGGAATGTGCGCCACGGCCACCTTCAGGAGGGCGAAGGCCGAGCCCCAGATCGCCACCAGCGACGCCAGGATGAGCCAATCGAGGGGGCGGGGGCGGGTCATTCCAACGGGTCTCAACGGCTTGAAGCCGCTGATGAATCACAGTCCGGCCCCCAGGCCAAGGCCGTTCGCCCGGGACTGCGGTCAATTCGCTTTGCACAAAGTTTCGCTTGCGCTGCCTGCGAATCCAGCGTTCCTGCGCGGCGGGCCACGCCCCCCCAACGGGGCGCTGCTCATCTGTAAGGATGGGAGACATCGCTATGACGACCTTGCCGACGCCGGCTATGCGCCCGGCTCGCCCCGAATTCTCTTCCGGCCCCTGCGCCAAGCGCCCCGGATGGAATCCCCAAGCTCTCCAGAACGCCGTCCTCGGCCGCTCGCACCGCTCCAAGCCGGGCAAGGCGCGCATCCAGGACGCCATCAACCGCACGCGTGCGGTGCTGGAAGTGCCGGACGATTTCCTGATCGGCATCGTGCCGGGCTCGGACACCGGCGCCGTGGAAATGGCCCTATGGTCTATGCTGGGGCCGAAGCCGATCCAGCTGCTGGCCTTCGAAAGCTTCGGCAAGGACTGGGTCACCGACGTGGTGAAGCAGCTGAAGCTGCCCGCCGAAGTGCTCGACGCCCCCTATGGCCAACTGCCCGACGTGTCCAAGGTTCGCGCCGACGCCGACCTGGTCTTCACCTGGAACGGCACCACCTCGGGCGTGCGCGTCCCCAACGCCGACTTCATCTCCGCCGACCGCGAAGGCATCGTGATCTGTGACGCCACCAGCGCCGCGTTCGCTCAGAGCCTCGACTGGACCAAGCTCGATGTCGTGACCTTCTCCTGGCAGAAGGCGCTGGGCGGTGAAGCCGCCCACGGCGTGCTGATCCTGTCGCCGCGCGCCGTCGCCCGCCTGGAGAGCTACACCCCGGCCTGGCCGATGCCGAAGCTGTTCCGCATGACCAAGGCGAACAAGGACGGTGGGAACAAGGTCAGCCTCGACATCTTCGAAGGCGCCACCATCAACACCCCCTCCATGCTCTGCGTGGAAGACGCCATCGACGCCCTGAAGTGGGCCGAAGGCATCGGCGGCCTGGCCGAAATGCGCCGCCGGGCTGACGCCAACCTCGCCGTCCTGGCCGAGTGGGTGGAAAAGACCGCCTGGGTGGAGTTCCTGGCCGCGGACCCCGCGATCCGCTCCAACACCTCGGTGTGCCTGAAGGTGGTCGACCCCCGGGTCACCGGCCTGTCCGACGACGCCCAGGCCGACTTCGCCAAGAAGCTGGCCGCCGCGCTCGAGAAGGAAGGCGTGGCCCTGGACGTCGGCGGTTACCGCGACGCCCCTCCCGGCCTGCGCATCTGGTGCGGCGCCACGGTCGAGACCTCGGATCTCGAGGCCCTGACCCCCTGGCTGGACTGGGCCTTCGCCAAGACCGCCGCCGACCTGCAAGCCGCCTGATCCTTCCGGACCGTCATGGCCGGGCTTGTCCCGACCATCCATAAACACCGACGTCGCAGCCCCCCGCGCCAACCCTCGCCTTTCCGCGATCAGGGGTGGCCGGGACAAGCCCGGCCATGACGTCAGAATTGAGCGAGAAATTCCCATGCCCCGCGTTCTGATCGCTGACAAACTCAGCCCCGCCGCCATCGACATCTTCAAGCAACGCGGCGTCGACGCCGACGTGAAGACCGGCCTGTCCAAGGACGAGCTGCTGAAGATCATTGACCAGTATGACGGCCTGGCCGTCCGCTCGGCCACCAAGGCCGACAAGGACGTCATCGCCGCCGCTGCGAACCTCAAGGTCATCGGCCGCGCCGGCATCGGCGTGGACAATGTCGATATCCCCGCCGCGACGTCGAAGGGCATCGTGGTGATGAACACCCCGTTCGGGAACTCCATCACCACGGCCGAGCACGCCATCGCCATGATGTTCGCCCTGGCCCGCCAGCTCCCCGCCGCCGACGTCTCCACCCAGGCCGGCAAGTGGGAGAAGAACCGCTTCATGGGCGTCGAGCTCTACGCCAAGACGCTGGGCCTGATCGGCGCCGGCAATATCGGTGGCATCGTCGCTGACCGCGCCAACGGCCTGAAGATGAAGGTCGTGGCCTATGACCCCTTCCTGTCGGCCGAGCGCGCCATTGAGCTGGGCGTCGAGAAGGTCGAGCTGGAAGACCTGCTGGCCCGCGCCGACATCATCACCCTGCACACCCCGCTGACCGACAAGACCCGCAACATCCTGTCGGAAGAGAACCTGCGGAAGACCAAGAAGGGCGTTCTGATCGTCAACTGCGCCCGCGGCGGCCTGGTCGACGAGCAGGGCCTGCGCAAGCTGCTGGATGAAGGTCATGTGGGCGGCGCCGCCTTCGACGTGTTCGTCGAAGAGCCGGCCAAGGAGAACGTGCTGTTCGGGGCCGAGAACTTCATCGCCACCCCGCACCTGGGCGCTTCCACCGCCGAAGCCCAGGAGAACGTGGCCCTGCAGGTCGCCGAGCAAATGAGCGACTATCTGCTCACCGGCGCGGTCACCAACGCCTTGAACAGCCCCTCGGTCACCGCCGACGAGGCCCCCAAGCTGAAGCCCTTCGTGGCCCTGGCCGAGCGCCTGGGCGCCTTCGCCGGCCAGATGGTCGACGTCGAGGTCAAGGCCGTGGACATCGCCTATGAGGGCGAGGTCGCCAACCTGAACACCCGCCCGCTCACCGCCGCCGCCCTGGCCGGCGTGATGCGGCCGATGCTGGCGGAGATCAACATGGTCTCGGCCCCGGCCGTGGCCAAGGACCGCGGCATCACCGTCTCCGAGAGCAAGCAGGACGACAGCCCCATCTATGAAAGCCTGGTGCGGATCACCGTCACCACGGCCATGGGCAAGCGCTCCTTCGCCGGCTCGGTGATGGCGGGCACGCCGCGGATCATCGAGGTCAAGGGCATGGACCTGGACGCCCCGTTCGCCCCGGTGATGCTGTACGTGAACAACCTGGACAAGCCGGGCTTCATCGGCGCCCTGGGGGCCTTGCTGGCCGACGCCCAGGTGAATATCGCGACCTTCAACCTGGGCCGCGTGTCGGCCGGCGAGGACGCCATCGCCCTGGTCGGCGTCGACCAGGACCCGTCGGACGCCCTGGTCGCCAAGATCCGCGCCCTGCCGCACGTCAAGGAAGCGCGCACCCTGCGCTTCTAGAGCCTGCGTCCATGGCATGAAGCGCCCCGCCGGTTCCGCCGGCGGGGCTTTTTCATGTCTGCGCCCTTGCGGGGCGGCTTTATGTGATCAATGATCACCTATCTTGATCTTGATCAAGGAGGCTGAACGCCCGGCCATCAAAACTTGGCGCGAGGAAAAAACCAGGAAGCCGCCATGAGCACCCAGACCCAAGTTCGCGAGTCCGTACGTTCGCCCGGCAAGGCCGAGCACTTCGATGTCCTGATCGTGGGCGCGGGGATTTCAGGGATCGGCGGCGCCTATCACCTGCAGACCCAGACCCCCGGCAAGTCCTTCGTCATCCTGGAGCAACTGGATGGCTTCGGCGGCACCTGGTGGAGCCACCGCTATCCGGGCATCCGCTCCGACTCGGATCTCTACACCTTCGGCTACCGGTTCAAGCCCTGGACCAGCGCCCCGATCGCCTCGGCCGAGGAGATCCTGAAGTACATGGGCGAGGTGATCGAAGAGAACGATCTGGCCCGCCACATCCGCTACAACCACACCATCACCCACGCCGAGTGGTCCTCCGCCGACAATCTCTGGACCGTCGAGGCGGTGCGCAAGGACACCGGCGAGACCCTGCGCTTCACCTGCAACTTCCTGTGGATGTGCCAGGGCTATTACCGCCAGAACCAGGGCTACACCCCCGAATGGCCGGGCATGTCCGACTACAAGGGCAAGATCGTTCACCCGCAGGAATGGCCGGAAGACCTGGACTACAAGGGCAAGAAGGTCATCTGCATCGGCTCCGGCGCGACAGCGGCCACCGTGGTCCCGGCGATCGCCGCCGACGTGGCCCATGTGACCCTGGTCCAGCGCTCGCCGACCTTCTTCGTGCCGGGCCGCAACGCCGACGAACTGGCCGACACGCTTCGCCTGCTGCAGGTCGACGAGACCTGGATTCACGAGATCGTCCGGCGCAAGCGTCTCTATGACCAGGACCTGTTCACCCGCCGCGCGGTGGAAGAACCCGACGTCGTGAAGGAGGAGCTGCTGGCCGGCGTCCGCGCCTTCCTGCCGGAGGACGTGGTCCAGAAGCACTTCATGCCCAAGTACCGCCCCTGGCAGCAGCGCATCGCCTTCGTCCCCGACGGCGACCTGTTCCAGGGCGTGATCGCCGGCAAGGCCTCGGTGGTGACCGGCGAGATCGAGCGCTTCACCGAAAAGGGCCTGAAGATGAAGTCGGGCGAAGAGATCGAGGCCGACATCATCCTCACCGCCACGGGCTTCAACCTGAACGCCTTCGGCGACATCGACTTCGTGGTCGACGGCAAGCCGGTGGCGGCTTCGGACACGGTGACCTATCGCGGCATGATGTTCACCGGCATCCCCAACATGATCTGGGTGATGGGCTATTTCCGGGCCAGCTGGACCCTGCGCGCCGACCTGATCGGCGACTTCGTCTGCCGCCTGCTTCAGCACATGGACGAGAAGGGCGCGAAGAAGATCGAGGTGGTCATGGGGCCGGAGGAGGAGAAGCTCGAGCGCCTGCCCTGGATCGATCCGGACAACTTCAATCCCGGCTATCTCGCCCGCGGCATGCACCTGATGCCCAAGCGCCTGCCCAAGTGGGAGTGGCAACACACCCAGGACTACTGGCGCGAAAAGGACGAGTTCCCGCAGATCAATCTCGACGGCTCGGAATTCAAGTACAGCTGAGGCGGCAAGCCTCGGACGAACAGCGGCGCGGAGGGAGACCTCCGCGCCGTTTGCGTTTCCCCCACACAGGAACGGCTCATAGCCTCGACCATTGACTCTCCCGCTTCCAGGTCTAGAACAAAAGCGGAACAAGAGGTCGAGGTCATGTCTGGCGCCCGCGCCCAAGCGTTCGCCGAACTGAAGGCGAAGATCGCCGTCTTGGAGGCGGGCGGCCGGGGCCGCGCCTCTGGCCTGTCCCTGGGCGACCCGCGCCTGGACGCCTGTTTCCCCGGCGAGGCCGGCCTGCCGCTCGGCCAATGGCACGAGATCGGCGCCGAGGGCATGGAGGTCGAAACCGCTGCCGCGCCTGCCGCCTTCGCCGCCCTCTTGGCCGCGCCCCTGGCTGTCCGCGGCGAGGCGGTGTGGATCCTGCGCCGGGATGATCTCTATGCGCCGGGCCTTGTGGGGCTAGGCTTTCCGGCCGAGCGCCTGATCCAGGTCTGTGTCCGCGACGAGGCCGAGGCCCTGGCCGCGGCCGAGGACGCGCTGGCCGCCGCCGGCGTCAGCGCCGTCTTCGCCGAGGTCGAGGCTGTCGACCTGACGGCGGGCCGGCGCCTGCAACTGGCCTGCGAGAAGCGCGGCGCCACGGGCTTCATCCTGCGGCGTCGGCCCTATGGCGGCCTGGGCGTCAAGGCGGCGACCGGCTCGGCGGCGGCCACCCGTTGGCGGATCGCGCCGGCGGCCAGCGATCCCG
>NZ_JBHTLQ010000048.1:0-26079 GCF_042679085.1 Phenylobacterium conjunctum
CGCCATGACCGTCGTCCTCGTCGTCGCGGGCCTGTTCGGCGCGGGGCGCGCGGGGCGTCTCCTCAGAGCGGGGCTCGTCGCCACGACGGCCGCGACGGCGACGGCGGCGGCCGCGACGGCCGCGATCCCCCTGGTCGTCGTCCTCGTCATCGCCGCCACGGGCGCGGGGACGCTCGTCCTCCTCGTCCTCGTCGTCGTCCTGGGCGACCACCTCTTCGTCCTCTTCCTCCTCGTCCTCGAAGGCGGAGTCGTCGAAGTCGTCGTCAGCCGGGGCGTAGGCCTCCAGCGGCTTGCTGCGCACCACCACGGCGTGCTCGGGGCGCGCCTCGCTGGCCGTGCGCTCAATGCCGTGATCGGCGTGGGCCATGGCGTCGTCGATCACCACGGTGATGAACAGGCCCAGGGTCTCGTGGATGCGCGCCAGATGGTTGCGCTTCTCGTTGAGGATATAGAGGCCCACGGCGCGGGGCACGGTCAGGGTGGCTTCGCCGCCGCCCTTCAGGGCCTCCATCTCCACGGCGCGCAGGGCGGCCAGGGCGCTGGATTCCACCGAGCGGACGCGGCCGGTGCCGCCGCAGTGTTCGCAGACATGGGTGGTGCCTTCCAGCACACCGGTGCGGCGGCGCTGGCGGCTGATCTCCATCAGGCCGAAGGACGAGATCTTGCCCATCTGGATACGGGCGCGGTCGTCCTTCAGGCAGTCCTTCAGCTTCTTCTCGACGGCCCGGTTGTTCTTGGACTCGTCCATGTCGATGAAGTCGATGACGATCAGGCCGGCCAGGTCACGCAGGCGCAGCTGGCGGGCGGTCTCTTCGGCCGCCTCCATGTTCGTCTTCAGCGCCGTGGCCTCGATGTTCCGCTCGCGGGTCGCGCGGCCGGAGTTCACGTCGACCGCCACCAGGGCTTCGGTCTGGTTGATCACCAGGTAGCCGCCGGAGCGCAGGGGCACGACCGGCGAGTAGATCTGGGACAGGTGGTCCTCGATCTTATGACGCACGAACAGCGGCGTCGGCTCGCGATAGGCCTGCACCTTCTTGGCCTGGGACGGCATCAGCATGCGCATGAAGTCGCGGGCTTCCTTGAAGCCGGCTTCGCCCTCGACCCAGACCTCGTCGATGTCCTTGTCGTAGAGGTCGCGGATGGTCCGTTTGACCAGGTCCTCTTCCTCATAGATCAGCGCCGGCGCCACCGAGTGCAGGGTGGTGTCGCGGATATTCTCCCACAGGCGCAGCAGATATTCGTAGTCGCGCTTGATCTCGGCCTTGGTGCGCTTGGCGCCGGCCGTGCGCACGATCAGGCCCATGCCTTCCGGCACGTCCAAGCTCTGGACCACGGCCTTCAGGCGCTTGCGGTCGGTGGCCGTGGTGATCTTGCGGCTGATGCCGCCGCCCCGGGCGGTGTTGGGCATCAGCACGCCATAGCGGCCGGCCAGGGAGAGATAGGTGGTCAGGGCCGCGCCCTTGTTGCCACGCTCTTCCTTGACGACCTGGACCAGCATGATCTGCCGGCGGCGGATCACTTCCTGGATCTTGTACTTGCGCATCAGCCGCCGGCGGCGCCGGGCGACCTCTTCTTCCATGACGTCATCGTCGTCGTCGCCGACAACGCCGCCTTCGTCCTCGTCCTCGTCGTCGCCGCCGCCGCCACGGGCGCGGGGCTCATGAGGCTCGTCGTCCTCCTCGGCCTCTTCGCGCATCAGGGCTTCGCGGTCGGCGACCGGGATCTGATAGTAGTCGGGGTGGATTTCGTTGAAGGCCAGGAAGCCGTGCCGGTTGCCGCCGTACTCGATGAAGGCCGCCTGGAGCGACGGCTCCACACGGGTCACCTTGGCGAGATAGATATTGCCCCTGAGCTGCTTGCGGTTCTGGCTTTCGAAATCGAACTCTTCAACACGGTTCCCGTCGACCACCACCACACGCGTCTCTTCGGCGTGCGCGGCGTCGATTAGCATCTTCTTCGTCATAAAATTCTCCGAGGCGCGCCACGAACTCGCTGGCCGGGCGCCGCCGATTTGTCAGGTGAGCGCGCGCGCCGCCGCAGACCGCGTCATGGACGCGGGCGGAGCTAGGCCGGAAGTTGGCTTGAGCAGCGCTGCTCATAGTGTGTTTCCCAGGCGCGCCCCGGGATCGGGTCGCGGATCGGATGAGTGCTTCAGGGCCGGCGGCCGAAGCCGACGCTGGCCTTGCATGGACCACGCTCACGAACCCGTGGGCGGTCACATGCGGGGCGACTTTGCAACACTGGGAAGCAAAAGGAAAGGCGCGCAGGCGAGCTTTAGCCGCTTAACCGTTTGTCCATGGCCCCTGGCGATAATCCCAGTCACCAAGATACATAACCAAATAGGTTGGGTGGGTTAGGCAGATGCTGGCGCGGTTTGGCCACGTCTTGAAGAATAGCGGTAAGCGCGGCCTGGCGGCCATGATCGCCGGGACGCTTTGTGTCGCCGTGGCTGCGGTCTCGCAGGCGTCAGCAGCCGCGGGCGGCGTGGTCAAGGTGCGCCTGGGCGGCGACCGGTCCGAAACCCGCATCGTCATCGATCTGGATCGTTCCGCGACCGGCAAGGTCGTCTCGGACGGCGCTGGCGACCGGCGGCTGGTCATCGCCCTGCCGGGCGTGGGCGCGGTTTCCGGCCTGCAGGGCGGGGGACAGGGCCTGGTCGGCGCCTGGACGGTCGAGAATTCGCCGACCGGCGCGCGTCTGAAGGTCGACCTGGCTGGCGACGCGGTGATCAAGCGCCGCTTCCTGCTGCCGCCCGCCGATGGCGCGACCAGCTATCGTTATGTGATCGACCTGGCCTCCGGCGCCGCGCCGCAGCCCCAGACGCCGGCGTTGCGCGCCGATGGCGTCACCCTGATCTCCAATCCGGCGCCGATGCGCGCGCCGCCCCTGGCCCTGAAGAAGATCGTCGTCATCGACGCCGGCCACGGGGGGAAGGACCCCGGCGCCATCGGCGCGAGCGGCGTCGAAAAAGAAGTCACCCTGGCCGCGGCCCAGGCGCTGAAGGCCCGCCTGGAGCGCACCGGCCGCTACCGCGTCGTGATGACGCGGGACTCCGACGTCTATGTTCCGCTGGAGACCCGGGTGCCGATCGCGCGCCGGGCCGGCGCGGACCTGTTCATCTCGCTGCACGCTGATTCGGGTCCGACGACCCAGACCCGCGGCGCCAGCGTCTACACCCTGGCCGACCGCGCGGTGAGTCGCTCGGCCAAGCTGGTGTCCAAGGACGACTGGTTCATGAAGGCCAGTCTGCAGGGCGACCGTGGGGTCTCCGGCATCCTGTTCGACCTGACCCAACGGGCCACCAAGAACCGCTCGGCCACCTTCGCCGAGATGTTGCTGGACCGGATTTCCGACAACGACATCCTGCTGCTGCGCCGCAGCCACCGGGAGGCGGGCCTTGCGGTCCTGCTGGCCCCGGATGTGCCCGCGGTCCTGCTGGAGATGGGGTTCGTCAACAACCCCGAGGACGAGGCCTTCCTGCGTGACCCGCAGGGCCGCGCCAAGCTGGTCAATGCGGTGGCGGAAACCGTCGACGCCTACTTCGCCCAGGAAACCCGGCTGGCCGCGCGCTAGGGCGGCAAGCGGGCCGGGCAGGGGAGGCTGAAATCCGGCTTCCCCTTTTTTCAAAGCCGCTCTAGACGAAGGCTTTGCGGGAAGTGGGCGCCCGCGGAGGTCTTTCAGTCTTGAACCCCCCGGAAAGATGGGTCGCGATCGCGGGCGTTGCGGTGCTGAGCGCAATCGCCGTGGGCGGTATGGCCATCGCCATCTATGCCGCGTGGCTGTTCCACGACATGCCGGACGCCGGCGACCTCGTCGACTATCGCCCGCCGACCGCCACGCGCGCCTATGCCTGGGACGGCACCCTGATCGGCGAGTTCAGTCGTGAGCGCCGCATCTTCGTGCCTTACGACAACATCCCGCCGCAGCTGGCCCAGGCCTTCCTGGCGGCCGAGGACCACAGCTTCTTCCAGCACGGAGGCGTCGACGCCCAGGGCCTGGCCCGCGCCATGGCCAAGAACGTGCTCAACGCGGTGCGCGGCAAGCGCCTGGAAGGCGGCTCGACCATCACCCAGCAGGTGGCCAAGAACGTCCTGTTGACCAGCGACGCCACGGTGGGCCGCAAGCTCAAGGAGGCGATCCTCGCGCGGCGCCTCGAGCAGACGCTCAACAAGGAACAGATCCTCGAGCTCTATCTGAACGAGATCTGGCTGGGTTACCGGTCCTATGGGGTGGGCGCCGCGGCCTATAACTATTTCGGCAAATCGATCTCGGACCTGACCCTGGCGGAGAGCGCCTATCTGGCCGCCCTGCCCAAGGGGCCGGACAACTACCATCCGATCCGCCGCAAGGCCCAGGCCCTGGTGCGCCGCAACTGGATCCTGGACCAGATGGCCGAACTGGGCTGGGTGTCCAAGGCCGACGCCGAGCGGGCCAAGAAGGAAGACCTGAAGGTCCAGTTGGCGCCCAGCCGGGCCAAGTACCGGGACGCCGACTTCTTCGTCGAGGAGGTCCGCCGCCGGGGCCTTGCAACCCTGGGCAAGCGTCTGAACGAGGGCGGCTATTACATGCGCACCACCCTCGACCCGAACATGCAGACGGCTGCTCGAGTGGCGCTGATGAACGGGCTCGAGGCCTATGACCGCCGCCATGGCTGGCGCGGGGCCTGGGGTCACGTCGCGATCCAGCCGGGCTGGGAGACGGCGGCCAAGAAGGTCGCCCCGCCCTCCGAGCGTCGCGGCTGGCGCGCCGCTGTGGTCACCGAGGTTGGCGGCGCAGTGCGGGTCAAGGTCGCCGAAACTGGCCAGGCCGGCGGGATCGTGCCCGCCGACATCGCCTGGGCCAAGGCGGGCAAGGGCCTGAACGTCGGGGATCTGATCTTCGTCGAGCCCTCGCCGGGCGGCGGCTTCAACCTGCGCCAGGTGCCCAAGGTCAACGGCGCCCTGGTGGCCATCGAGCCCAACTCTGGTCGGGTCCTGGCCATGGTGGGCGGCTATTCGTTCTCGCTGTCGAACTTCAACCGCGCCACCCAGGCGATGCGCCAGCCCGGTTCGGCCTTCAAGCCCCTGGTCTATGCGACGGCGCTGGAGAACGGCTACACGCCGGCCAGCGTGGTGATGGACTCGGCGATCACCCTAAAGGGCAACGCCGGCGAGGACTGGACGCCCGAGAACTACAACAAGAAGTACTATGGGGCTCTGCAGCTGCGCAAAGGCCTGGAGCTGTCGCGCAACGCCATGACCGTGCGCCTGGCCCAGAGCGTCGGCATGAAGAAGATCTCCGACATGGCGGTGAAGCTCGGCGTCGTGCGCAGCATGGACCCGGTCCTGGCCATGGCGTTGGGGGCGGGGGAGACCACCCCCTTCAAGCTGACCGCAGCCTACGCCTCCTTCGTCAATGGCGGCCGCAAGATCGAGCCGCATCTGATCGAACTGGTCCAGGACAGCCAGGGCCGCCCGATCTTCCGGGCTGACAAGCGCGACTGCCCGCGCTGCAACGCCGGCTTCAACGGCGACGAGAGCCCGCGCATCAATCCGACCGGCGACCAGATGATGGACCCGATCACCGCCTACCAGATCACCTCCATGCTGCAGGGCGTGGTGCAGCGCGGCACCGCGACCTCGGTCTCGGTGCTAGGGCGGCCGGTGGGCGGCAAGACCGGCACCACCAACGAGTACCGCTCGGCCTGGTTTGTGGGCTTCACGCCCCAGGTCGTGGCCGGGGTGTTCGTGGGCTTCGACGACAATCGTAGCCTGGGCGAGGGCGAGACGGGGACTGTCGCGGCGGTGCCGATCTTCACCGAGTTCATGGCCGCGGCGACCAAGGACCTGCCCAAGACCGAGTTCAAGGCGCCCAAGGACGCCAAGTTCGCCATGGTCCGCGGCATTCGCGAGGCCTTCCGGCCAGGGACCGAGCCCAAGGTGGCCGATATCAGCCTGATCCCGCAGGGCCCGATCCCCTACAGCCAGACCCTGCCCGGCGCCCCCGCGCCCACGGCCCCGGCGCCCGCGCCGGCCAAGAAGCAGGATGACATGAGCGGGCTGTACTAGGCGGCCACCTTCTCACCTGTGGTCCCAACCCCAGGCGCGTCATCCTCCGGGCGCCCGCAGGGCGATCCGGGGGAGCCATCGGGCGGGTCCGATCTTGAACGGCGGCTTGGGTCCCCCGGATCCTCGCTGGCGCGAGGACCGGAGGATGACGGGGAGGGGTGGTGAGACCGGGTTCTGGTGTAGCGAACGCAAGCCCCGCACTTGCCCCCGGGGGCGACGCGCGGTATCGCCCCCGCTCACCATTGGCGGGAGTTTCCCATGAGAGCGGATGTCGAGGCTGCGAAGGCCGACATCGAGCAGTCGATCGAACTGCTCAGGAGGCGTCTTTGACTGGGAACCAGCCCTCCGAAAACTCGACGAACTGAACGCTCGGGTCGAAGACCCGACCCTGTGGGACGACCCGGCGGGGGCCCAGGCGGTGATGCGCGAGCGCACCCGGCTGGCCAGCTCGGTGGATGCTGTGCGGTCCCTGGAACGCGACCTGGCCGACGCGCTTGGCTATGCCGAGCTGGCCGACGAAGAGGGCGACGAAGCCACCCTTGAGGAGGCCCGCGCCCAGCTGAAGGCGATCAAGGAGCGTGGCGCGCGCGCTGAGCTTGAGGCCCTGCTGTCCGGCGAGGCCGACGGCAACGACGCCTTCGTCGAAATCAATTCCGGCGCCGGCGGCACCGAGTCCAACGACTGGGCCGGCATGCTGACCCGCATGTACACCCGGTGGGCCTCGGCCCACGGCATGACGGTGGACTGGCTGGAAGAGACGGCCGGCGAACAGGCCGGGATCAAGTCCGTGACCCTGCAGGTCAAGGGCCCCAACGCCTATGGCTGGCTGAAGACCGAGGCCGGGGTGCACCGCCTGGTGCGCATCTCGCCCTTCGATTCCGCCGCCAAGCGGCACACCAGCTTCGCCTCGGTCTGGGTCTATCCGGTGGTCGACGACACCATCGTCATCGACATCAATCCGGCCGATGTGCGCACCGACACCTACCGGGCCTCCGGGGCCGGCGGTCAGCACATCAACAAGACCGACTCGGCCGTGCGCCTGACGCACATTCCCACCGGCGTGGCCGTGGCCTGCCAGGCGGGCCGCTCACAGCACGCCAACCGGGAGGAAGCCTGGAAGATGCTGCGGGCCCGCCTATACGAGCTCGAGCTGCAGAAGCGCGAAGCCGCCCAGCAGGCCTTGGAAGAGCAGAAGACCGACATCGGCTGGGGCCACCAGATCCGATCCTACGTCCTGCAGCCGTACCAGATGGTCAAGGACCTGCGCACCGAGGTCGAGACCTCGGACACCCAGGGCGTGCTCGACGGCGACCTGGACGCCTTCATGGCCGCGTCCCTGGCCCAGCGCGTGGGCGTGACGCGCGAGGGCTAGATCGCGGGCGACGGCTCGTCCGTTTCGAGCGGCGGCGGACCGAAGCGGTTCGTCGCCGGCTCGCTGCTCAGCAGCATGAAGATCAGCAGCACCAGCTGGCCCGCCGCCGGGATCAGCAACAGCAGCAGCCACCAGCCGCTCTTGCCGGTGTCGTGCAGCCGCCGGACGGTGACCGCAAGGCTGGGCACGAAGACGTAGAGCGTGAAGATCGTGTGGGCGAGGCCGAAGACGCCTGAGAATGGCCCACCCCAGTGCATGCCGTGGTGATGCCGCCAGCCCAGGCCCCAGCTCCACCAGGCCATGGAGCCGCCGGACAGGATGCCGGCCAGCACGCTGACGCCGACGCAGAACAGGAAGAACAGCCAGAACTCGCTGCGGCTGGCGCGGCCCTGGAAGTCGGCGTAGCGCCGCAGGGGCTGGAACATCAGAGACATGGAAAACCTCCGGATCCGGGCGCTCACTCTAGGCGTGGCCGGGGAGGGCGCAAGCCGTCAGTCGGGCAGGCGCTGGATCTCCGGCGGCTCGCCGGCCTTGGGATCCTCGCCAAAGCGATTGGGGCCGCGCGTGCCGTCCAGGATCAGGAACACGAACAGCACCAGGGCGCCGATGCCGGGAATGAGGGCGATCAGCAGCCACCAGCCGGACCGGTTCGTGTCGTGCATGCGCCGCACGGCGACCGCCAAGGACGGGATCAGCATGGCCAGGGCGAACAGGCCATAGGCCATGGCCAGGCCCAGGGCGGCCGGGGGCAGGTCGTGGGTGCGTTCCCCCGTCGCCCCCATCATGACCAGCATGATGTAGAAGCCCCAGGACATCAGCCAGTTGAACAGGGCGAACATCCAGTACTCGGCGCGCCGGGCGCGGCCGGAGAACTGGGCGTACTTGCGGAGCGCCTCAAACATCATAGGGCGGCGCTCCAGGCGTGGCTCAGAGAGGCTTCGGCGCCGGCGGCGTCGCGCTGGGCGCGGCGATGGCGGCCGGTTGGGCCGGGGCGGCGGGGCGCTGGAACTTCAGGCTGCGGCCCTGGAAGAAGGCGCCCGTCTCCATGGCCAGTTGCTCATGGGTGATGTCGCCGTCGACATAGGCCGTGCCGTACAGGCGGACCTGCTTGGCGGTGATGCCGCCGATGATCCGGCCACGGGCCTCGACAGCCTCGGCGTAGACGTTGCCCTCGATGTGGCCGGTCTCGCCGACGGTCAGCTTGCCGACGCGGACGTCGCCACGCACCACGCCGTCGATCTGGACCTCGCCCTCGCCGGTGACGCCGCCCTCAATGACGAGGTTCTCGGAGATCAGCGAGGCGGGCTTGGGCGCCGCGCGCCGGGCCGCCGCGGGATCGGGCAGGGGCGCAGGCGTCGTATCCAGCTTGGCCGGGGGCTTGGGGGGAGTCTTAGCTTGCTTGCTGAACATAGTCGCCGGCCTTCACAAAGCGGTCGGGGTTCTGGGCGCGTCCGTTGACCCAGACCTCGTAATGGAGATGCGGCCCGGTGGAGCGGCCGGTGGAGCCCATGGCGCCGATGCGCTGGCCCACCGCCACCCGCTGGCCGGCGCGGACGCCGATGCCCTGCAGGTGGGCGTAACGGGTCTTGAAGCCGCGGCCGTGGTCGATCTCGATGGTGTTGCCATAGCCTGAGCGCACGCCGGTGAAGGACACGACGCCAGGCGCGGTGGAATAGATCGGCACCCCGAACCCGCCCACGAAATCCAGGCCCGAATGGAAGGCCGGGCGGCGGGTGAAGGGATCAAAGCGCACGCCGAAGCCGCTGGACTGGCCGGTGTGGTTGGTCGGCCGGGCGAAGGGCAGCTTCTTGGCGGCCTCGGACAGGGCCGCAGCCTCGCCGAGATTGGTGGCCGCGTGCTGGATGCGCTCAGCGAAGCCCTCGTCGACGTCAAGCACGGCGGCCAGGGCGCGGGGATCCTTGGCCTCGATCAGCGGCCCACCCAGGGAGCCGCCCTTGGGCGAGTAGGACGAGGGCGTCAGACCGGCCAGGCGGAAGGCCAGGCGCAGCCGGTCCGCCCGGCCGCGGGCGAAGTTGTCGGCGGCGTCGATCAGCCGCTCCTGGCTGGCGCGGACCAGCTCAATGCGGCGCATCGGGCTCGCCCCCGTCGGGGCGATGGCCGTGCGGCGAATGGCCGGGCCCAGGGCCTGGGCGACGCCGGGTTCGCCCTTGACCTCGGTGAGCAGCATGGCCAGCGCCGCGTGGCGCTTTTCAATCGTCAGGGCGACGTCGTCGATGGAGCCGTTGGCGGCGTTCAGCTGCGCTACGGCGCTGTTCAGCCGGGCCTGCCGGTCGGCGATCCAGCGTTCGTACTTGGCCTGGGTGCGGGCGATTTCCTGGTCCGTGGCCGACAGGGCCATGGCGTTGACCATCATCGCCGCGGTGCAGATGCCCATCCACAGGGCGCAGGCCGCCACAACGCCGGCGCCGATCAGTTGCTTGGTGGTCGTCAGCACGAAGGCCCGCATCTCGCCGCCGGAACGGACATAGAGATGGCGCTCGGGGAACAGCTCTTCGATTGATCGGCGGAGGCGCGCGAAGCGTGTCATGCTCACCGTATCGATACGGAACTCAGGGTCCGGGCGATATGCAATGAGAAACGACGGGCGCGCAAGAGACTTCGCGCCTAGGGGGAGCCTAGCGTGGTTGTCCCCAGCTATTAACGAGAATGGTTAGCGAAGCCTGAATCCTCGGGCTAGTGGCCCAATGAAATCAAGCTCCGCAATCCTCGGGGCCGCGACATATGTACAACAGCCCAGGGGTGCGCGGGGTTCCCAGGCTCGTCCGCGCCCGGCCGGCGCGCGACCCCGGGCCGCAGCGCCGCCAAAGCTTGGCTTTAAAGGGATTGCGCGGCTTTCAGCACCTCGGCGCCGTGGCCGTTGGTCTTCACCTTGCGCCAGACCCGGGCGACCTTGCCGTCCTTGTCGATGAGGAAGGTGGAGCGGTCTATGCCCATGTATTGGCGCCCGTACATGCTCTTTTCGACCCAGGAGCCGAAGCGCTCGATCACCGCGCCCTCGGGGTCGGAGCCCAGGGGGATCGACAACCCATATTTGGCGATAAACTTCCTGTGACTGGCGACGCTGTCCTTGGAGATACCCAGAACGGTGAGTCCGAGCTGGGCGAAGTCCGCCGCCAGGGCGCTGAAGTCCTGCGCTTCCTTGGTGCAGCCGCTCGTGTCGTCCTTCGGGTAGAAATAGACGACATAGGGCTTGCCGGCGAAGTCCGCCGACCGGATCGGCCCATCTACGCCCTCAACCTCGAACTCGGGCGCCTTGTCCCCGGCTTCCACGCTCATCGCATCCTCCGTCTCAAGCTGGGCCGGAGTTAGGCGCGCGCGGGGCCGGGGACAAGGGCCTCAGATCGGCTTGACCAGAACGATCTTCTTCTTGCCGGCGCCCAGCTTGACCACGCCGTCGGCCAGGTCGGCCGCGGTGATCAGGCGATTGCCGTCGGTCTCGGCCTTGTCATTGACCTTCAGCCCGCCGCCCTGGGCCAGACGACGCGCCTCGCCCCGCGACGAGGCGAGCCCGGCGTCGGCGGCCAGGGCCGCCAGCACGATCCCGGCCTTCAGCTCGGCGGCCGCAACCTCATGGGTCGGCAGATCCGCAGAGACCTGGCCCTGTTCGAAAGCGGCGCGGGACGCGGCTTCCGCCGTCGCGGCCGCCTCGGCGCCGTGCAGCAGGGTGGTGGCGGCGTTGGCCAGCACCTTCTTGGCCTCATTGATCTCAGCGCCCTGCAGGGCCGCATAGCGAGCGATCTCGTCCAGAGGCATGTCGGTGAACAGCCGCATGAAGCGCCCGACGTCGGCGTCCTCGGTGTTCCGCCAGAACTGCCAGTAGTCGTAGGGGCTGCGCATGTCGGCGTTCAGCCACACGGCCCCGCCCACGGTCTTGCCCATCTTCTGGCCGGACGCGGTCGACAGCAGGGGCGTGGTCAGGCCGAAGGACGGCTTGGCGTCCACGCGACGGATCAGCTCCACCCCGTTGACGATATTGCCCCACTGGTCCGAGCCGCCCATCTGCAGCACGCAGCCGTACTTCCGCTCCAGCTCCAGGAAGTCCACCGACTGCATCAGCATGTAGTTGAACTCGAGGAAGGTCATCGGCTGCTCGCGCTCGAGCCGGGCCTTGACGCTATCGAAGGCCAGCATCCGGTTGACCGTGAAGTGGACCCCGTAGTTGCGCAGGAACTCGACGTAGCCGAACTTCGACAGCCACTCGTCATTGTCGACCATGATGGCGTCGGTCGGTCCGTCGCCGAAGGTCAGGAACCGTTGGAAGGTCCCCTTGATGGTGGCGATGTTGCCCTGGATCTGCTCGTGGGTGAGCAGGGGGCGCTGGCCGTCCTTGTCGGTGGGGTCGCCCACCTTGGTGGTCCCGCCGCCCATCAGCACGATCGGCTTGTGGCCGGCCTGCTGCAGCCGGCGCAGCATCATGATCTGGATCAGGTGGCCCACGTGCAGAGACGAGGCCGTCGCGTCAAAGCCGATATAGGCGGTGATCACGCCGCCGGTCGCCGCCTCGTCCAGTTCGACGGGGTGGGTGATCTGATGGATGTAGCCACGGGCCTGCATGGTGCGCAGGAATTCGGACTTGAAAGCTTGGTCGGACATCTGGCTTCGCTCTGGGCTGGTCGGCGCGGGCTCTAGCACGCGATTGTCGGGATTATCGAGAGGCATGTGCGGTCATCCGGTGAAGAGGCCGGGCGCGCACGCGATCTGAAGCGGGAAGGGCGCCGGCCGGGTTGAAGGGCAGGCGCAAGGGATCGTCCGCGCCGCTCTAGGAGCGGCGGTAATAGCTTTGGCGGCTATGGACGGCGGCGATCATGCGGCCAGTTAGGGGCGAGCCTTGGTTGGCGTCAACCGCAAGCGGCGCCCCTGCGCAAATCCGCTTCCACCTGCGGCTTTGGCGCCGCTAGTCTCCCGACCATGCGATTGAACCTGAAACGGCATGAGACCAGCGCGGCCGAGGCCGTGCGTGAAGTGAGCGTGGAGATCGACTGGCTCGGGCCGGATCGCCTGGTCCTGACCTATGAGCTGGTCGGGGACCTGAGCCAGATCATGGTCCCCGTCGCCGTGCCGCCCGCGCGCACCGACAACCTGTGGCATCACACCTGCCTGGAGGCCTTCATCCGGGCCGAGGGGGCGGAGAACTATATCGAGTTCAACCTGTCGCCCTCCACGGCCTGGGCGGCCTATCGCTTCGACGCCTATCGCCAGGGGATGGCCGACCTGGACGTGCCCGCGCCAACGGTGATGACCGAGCTCTGGCCCGACCGCCTGCGGCTGACCGCCTATCTCAGCCTGGCGGGCGCGCCGCTGGACCTGTCCGCCGTGCTGCGCCTGTCGGCCACCGCCATCGTCGAGGAGGCGGATGGCGCCAAGGCCTTCTGGGCGCTCACCCATCCGCCCGGCCAGCCGGAGTTCCACCACGTGGATGGCTTTTCGCACCGAATTCCGCCAAGCGATCGGCCATGACCTTCGGAATTGACCGTCTTCTCGCCGATGCGGACCTGCGCGCCGCGCTGAAGGGCCGCCGCGTGGCCCTCGTCGCCCATCCGGCCTCGGTGACCCGGGACCTGACCCACAGCCTGGATGCGCTCGCCGCCTGTCCCGAGATCACCCTGTCCGCCGCCTTCGGGCCGCAGCACGGCATGCGGGGCGACAAGCAGGACAACATGATGGAGTCGCCGGACTTCAACGATCCGGTCCATGGCGTCCCCGTCTTCAGCCTCTATGGCGAGGTCCGTCGGCCCACCGGCCAGATGATGAGCACCTTCGATGTGGTGCTGATCGACCTGCAGGACCTGGGCTGCCGCATCTACACCTTCGTCACGACCCTGCTCTACATGCTGGAAGCTGCGGCCGAGCACGGCAAGGAAGTCTGGGTCCTGGACCGTCCCAACCCCGCCGGTCGTCCGATCGAGGGCCTGACCCTGCGTCCCGGTTGGGAAAGCTTCGTCGGCGCCGGGCCCATGCCCATGCGCCATGGCCTGACCCTGGGCGAAATGGGCCAGTGGTTCATCAGCCACTACAAGCTCGACGTCGCCTATCGCGTGGTGACCATGGACGGCTGGAAGCCTGATGAGGCCCCCGGCTACGGCTGGCCGGTCGGCGAACGCACCTGGGTCAATCCCAGCCCCAATGCGCCGAACCTGTGGATGGCGCGCGCCTATGCCGGCACGGTGATGGTCGAGGGCGTGACCCTGTCAGAGGGGCGCGGCACCACCCGGCCCCTGGAGCTGTTCGGGGCCCCGGACATCGACGCCCGCGCGGTGATCGCCGAGATGCGCACCTTCGCGCCGGACTGGGTGAAGGGCTGCCTGCTGCGCGACTGCTGGTTCGAGCCCACCTTCCACAAGCATGTGGGCAAGCTGTGCTCGGGCGTCCAGATCCACACCGAGGACCCGGCCTTCTACGACCACGAGGCGTTCAAGCCCTGGCGGCTACAAGCCCTGGGCTTCAAGGCGATCCGCCGGCTCTATCCGGATTATACGCTGTGGCGCGACTTCGCCTACGAGTACGAGCACGGCAAGCTGGCCATCGATGTCATCAATGGCGGCCCGCTCTTGCGCGAATGGGTCGACAATCCGGACGCAACGCCAGCCGACCTGGACGCGATCACCGTGCCCGACGAGCAAGCCTGGCTCGAAGCCCGCAAACCGTTCCTGCTGTACTGACCCCTTCTCCCCTTGCGGGAGAAGGTGGCCTGGCGGAGCCAGGTCGGATGAGGGGGCTCTCAGGCGTCAACGCGAGCAGCGAGCGACGGACAGGGGTGCGCGACCCCTCATCCGTCGTCCTTCGGACGCCACCTTCTCCCACAAGGGGAGAAGGAAGCCTTAGATCGGGTTCGCCTCAATCCGCTTGTCGAGGTAACCGCCGACGCGGCGTTCGACTTCCGGCAGGTGCTCGGTCCAGAAGTGGCTGGCGCCGTCCACGACCTCATAGTCGATGACGATGCCCTTCTGGGTGCGCAGCTTGGAGACCACGCGCTCCACCTCGACCGGCGGGGTCACGGTGTCGGCCGAGCCATGCAGCATCAGGCCCGAGGCCGGGCAGGGGGCCAGGAACGAGAAGTCGTACATGTTGGTCGGCGGCGAGACGGAGATGAAGCCGTCGGTCTCGGGCCGGCGCATCAAGAGCTGCATGCCGATCCAGGCGCCGAAGTCGAAGCCGGCCACCCAGCACTGGGACGCAGCCGGGTTGGTCGCCTGCAGCCAGTCCAGCGCGGTCGCGGCGTCGGCCAGTTCGCCGATGCCCGAATCAAACTCGCCCTGGGACCGGCCCACGCCGCGGAAATTGAACCGCAGGACCGAGAAGCCGCGCTTCATGAACAGGTGGAAGAGCTGCACCGCCACCGGGTGGTTCATTTGGCCGCCGGCCTTGGGGTGCGGGTGCAGGATCAGCGCGATCGGCGCCGTTTCCGTCTTGCCCGCCGAATACCGGCCTTCGATCCGTCCGGCCGCGCCGGTCAGAACCACTTCAGGCATGCGATCCTCTTTGCCGCAATAGTTGACTAATGCGCTCGGTCTTCCTAGATCGCGCCCATCCGGGGATCCGGCGAAAGGCCGAGCCGCAAGGCGGCGGTCATTAGCACAAGGGTTCCGCAAGATGCTCGAAAAAACCGACATGAGGATGTCGCGTCCATGCGCCTGAGCACCAAGGGACGTTACGCCGTGATGGCCATGGCCGACCTGGCGCGCCGCCAGGGCGACGACCGCGCCGTGGCCCTGGCCGATATCGCCGAGCGCCAGCAGATCTCCCTGTCCTATCTGGAGCAGCTGTTCGCCCGTCTTCGCCGCAAGGGCCTGGTGAAGAGCCAGCGCGGTCCCGGCGGCGGCTACCTCCTGGCCCGCACCGCTGCGACCACCTCCATCGCCGACATCGTCACCGCCGTGGACGAGCCCCTGCGCACCACCCGCTGCGGGGCCAAGACCAAGGGCTGCATGATGAAGGGGGAGCGCTGCCTGACCCATGACCTTTGGGAGGAAATGGGCCGCCATATCGAGGACTACCTGGCCTCCGTCTCCCTGGCCGATGTGACTGAAGGCCGGCTGAAGCGCGTGTCGGAGGCGGCATGAGCCAGGTCTATCTCGACTACAACGCCACCGCCCCGGTCCGACCGGAAGCGATCGAGGCCATGACCCGCGTGTTGGGTCAGGTGGGCAATCCCTCCTCGATCCATGCCGCCGGCCGCGCCGCCCGCGCGGTGGTCGAGGCGGCCCGCAACGACATCGCCGCCCTTATCGGCGGCCCCGCCTCCACCGTGATCTTCACGGGCGGGGGCACGGAAGCCAATGCGCTGGCGGTGGACAGCGCCGTCGCCACGGGCTCGCGCCGGCTGCTCATCAGCGCCATCGAGCATGACTGCGTCATCGAGACCGCCAAGGCCTCCGGCGCGGCGGTGGAGATCCTGCCGGTCACCCCCGATGGCGTCGCCGATCTGGACTGGCTGAAGGCCCGGCTCGCCGCCTGGGACGCCGCTGACGGCCGCCCCTTCGTCGCCCTGATGCTGGCCAACAACGAGACCGGTGTGATCCAGCCGGTTCTGGCGGCCTCGGAGATCGTCCGCGCCGCCGAGGGTTGGTTGCACGTCGACGCCGTCCAGGCTGCCGGCAAGATCATGACCGACAGTCGCGCCCTTGGTGCGGATACCCTGGCGGTGTCGGCGCACAAGCTCGGTGGCCCGCAAGGCGTGGGTGCGCTCACCTTCGGCCCTCGCGCCACCATGGTCCGCACTCAGCATGGCGGCGGGCAGGAGCGGGGACGTCGGGCCGGGACCGAGAATGTCGCCGGCGTCGCCGCCTTCGCCGCCGCGGCCCGCGCCGCCCTGTCGGAGCCGCAGATCGATCCGGAGCCCCGCGATGCGGTCGCCGAGCGTCTGAAGGCCGCTGGCGCGGTGGTGATCGCTGAAGGCGCGCCGCGGCTGACCAACACCCTGTGCGTCTCCACCCCTGGCTGGAGCTCGGACCTGCAGGTCATGGCCCTGGACCTGGCCGGCTTCATGGTCAGCGCCGGCTCGGCCTGTTCCTCCGGCAAGGTCAAGGCGAGCCCGGTGCTCGCCGCCATGCAGCTCGACGATCTCGCCGGCTCTGCGATCCGCGTGTCCGGCGGCTGGGGGACCACCCCCGCCGACTGGGCCGCCTTCGCCGACGCCTGGATCGCCGCTCACACCAGTTTCGTCGCGCGTCGTCGCGCGCCGGCCGCTTAGAGGCTCCCCCCAATGGCCGCAGTCAAAGAAACCGTCGAACACGTTGAAGCCCTGGAGAAATACCAGCACGGCTTCGTCACCGACATCGACCAGGAGTTCGCCCCCAAGGGCCTCTCCGCCGACATCGTGCGCTTCATCTCGGCCAAGAAGGAGGAGCCGGAGTGGATGCTGCAATGGCGGCTGGAGGCCTATGAGCGCTGGCTGGCCATGGAGCCGCCGGAATGGGCCAAGGTCTCGTTCCCGCCCATCGACTACCAGGACACCTACTACTACGCCGCGCCCAAGGCGAAGTCCGGCCCCAAGAGCCTGGACGAGGTCGATCCGGAGCTCTTGGCCACCTACGCCAAGCTGGGGATTCCGCTGAAGGAACAGGCGGTTCTGGCCGGGGTTGAAGGTGCGCCGCGCTATGCCGTTGACGCCGTGTTCGACAGCGTCAGCGTCGTCACCACCTTCAAGAAGGAGCTGGCCGAGGCCGGGGTGATCTTCTGCTCCATGAGCGAGGCGATCCGCGAGCATCCGGAGCTGGTCAAGAAGTACCTGGGCTCGGTCGTGCCCGTGACCGACAACTACTATGCCTGCCTGAACGCGGCGGTCTTCTCGGACGGCAGCTTTGTCTATGTGCCGCCGGGCGTGCGCTGTCCGATGGAGCTGTCGACCTATTTCCGCATCAATGCGGAGAATTCCGGCCAGTTCGAGCGCACCCTGATCATCGCCGACGCCGGCGCCTACGTCTCCTACCTGGAGGGCTGCACGGCCCCCATGCGCGACGAGAACCAGCTGCACGCCGCCGTGGTCGAGCTGGTCGTGCTGGACGACGCGGAGATCAAATACTCCACCGTCCAGAACTGGTACCCGGGCGATCCCGAGACCGGGAAGGGCGGCATCTACAACTTCGTCACCAAGCGCGCCGACTGCCGCGGCGACCGCTCGAAAGTCTCCTGGACCCAGGTCGAGACCGGCTCGGCGATCACCTGGAAGTATCCGTCCTGCGTCCTGCGCGGGAAGGACAGCGTGGGCGAGTTCTACTCCATCGCCATCACCAACGGCCGCCAGCAGGCCGACACCGGCACCAAGATGATCCACCTGGGCGAAGGCTCGCGCTCGCGGATCATTTCCAAGGGCATCAGCGCCGGCAAGAGCTCCAACACCTATCGCGGCCTGGTCTCGGCTCACCCCAAGGCCAAGGGCGCGCGTAACTTCACCCAGTGCGACAGCCTGCTGATCGGCAAGACCTGCGCCGCCCACACGGTGCCCTATGTCGAGGCCCGCAACGGCTCGTGCGTCTTCGAGCACGAGGCGACCACCACCAAGCTTTCGGAAGACCAGCTGTTCTATGTGATGCAGCGCGGCCTTTCGCAGGAGGAGGCGGTCCAGCTGCTGGTCAACGGCTTCGTCAAGGACGTGCTCCAGGAACTGCCCATGGAGTTCGCCGTCGAGGCCCAGAAGCTCGTGGCCATCAGCCTGGAAGGGAGCGTCGGATGACCTCGATCACCCTGCGCACCGCCTTCGAGGCCGAGCACGCCCGCCGCGAGGCCGAAAGCCGCGCCCGCTGGGAGGCCGAGCGCCAGCGCCAGGAGGCCGACCACGCCAAGGCCGAGCGGTTGCACGACATCCTGGCCGCCGACCCCGAGTTTCTGGCGGCCAAGAAGCTGACCCTGGAGCTGTCCCGCTACACGGTCGTGCTGGAACATGCCGACTTCCGCCTGCGCGTCTATTTCGAGGAGGGGCAAAGCAATGTCACCTCCGCGGACAAGCGCACCGCCACCACCGTCACCGCTGCGCCCCGCAAGCGCGCCGACATTGAAACGGTCGAGGAGGCTCTCGAGCACCTCGCCCAGTACCTCGCCGACGAGATCCGCTGATGCTGCATATCGAGAACCTGCGCGCCAATGTGGGCGACAAGGAGATCATCAAGGGCCTGACCCTGGATGTGCCGGCCGGCGAGGTTCACGCCATCATGGGGCCGAACGGGGCGGGCAAGTCGACCCTGTCCTACGTCCTGACCGGTCGCGAGGGCTACGAGGTCACGGGCGGTTCGGCCAGCCTGAACGGCGAGGACCTGCTGGCCCTGGAGGCCAACGAGCGCGCCGCCAAGGGTCTGTTCCTGTCCTTCCAATATCCTCTGGAGATTCCGGGCGTTCCGGCCCTGACCTTCATCCGCGCCGCCCTCAACGCCCAGCGCAAGGCGCGCGGCGAGGGCGAGATCTCCGCGCCGGAGTTCCTGAAGCTCGCCCGCGCCAAGGCCGGCGAACTGAAGATCGACTTCGAGATGCTGAAGCGCCCGCTGAATGTCGGCTTCTCGGGCGGTGAGAAGAAGCGGATGGAAATCCTCCAGATGGCGATGCTTTCGCCCCGCTTCCTGATCCTGGACGAGACGGATTCCGGCCTGGATATCGACGCCCTGAAGATCGTCGCCGAGGGCGTCAACGCCGTCCGCTCGCCTGAGCGCTCGATGCTGGTGATCACCCACTACCAGCGCCTGCTCGACTACATCAAACCCGACCGCGTCCACGTCCTGGCCGCCGGCCGCATCGTCGCCTCGGGCGGCCCCGAACTCGCGCTCCAGCTGGAAGCCGAGGGCTACGACAAGTTCGCGAGGGCCGCGTGATGACCAAGAGTGTCATCCCGGAAAGCGCGCAGCGCTCGTCCGGGACCCAGACGCGCGGGGCGGTCCGGAGAGATCGGTGTCTCTGGATCCCGGTCTTCGGCTGCGCCGAAACCGGGATGACACCTGGGGGCGCCGCATGAGCCTTGCGACCGCCCTCAGAACAGGTGACCTGACCCAACTCCCGGGCAAGCGGGACGAGGACTGGCGCTGGACGGATCTGCGCGGCCTGCTGCGCACCCTGCCGCCGGCGGCGCCGGCCCTGGACGTCTCCGGCCTTGCGCCGGGCGTGTTCGCAGGCCTGGCCGATGAAACCTTGGTGCTGGCGTCCGGCCAGGAGACGGTCAGTCTCGACCTCGCCGCGGGCGCCGAGCGCGCCGTCGCCCTGCGTGTCGTTTCCCGCGACGGGGCCCTGGCCGGCAGTGTCCGGATCCGCGTCGGCGCGGGCGCCAAGCTACGCCTGTTCGAGACCTATGAGGGCGACGACAGCGCCTATGTGACCCACGCTGCGATCAGCCTGGTGCTTGACGCGGGCGCGATGGTCGAGCGCGTGGTGCTGGCGGCCGACGGCGCCAATGGCGTGACGGTCAGCGAGGCCGACGTGACCCTCGCCGCCGGCAGCGAGTTCGGCCAGACCGTGCTGACCAGCGGCGCGCGGCGCCAGCGTCTGGAGACCCGCTTCGCCCATCCCGGCGCTTCGGCCACGGTACGTGCGGACGGCGCCTACCTGCTGGCCGACAAGCGGCATGCCGACCTGACCACAGTGGCCGATCACCTGGGCGCCGAGGGCGTCACCAGCCAGCTGACCAAGGGCGTGGTCCGCGACCAGGCACGCGGCGTCTTCCAGGGCCGTATCATCGTGGAGGAGGGCGCGGACCAGACCGACGCCCGCATGGGCCACCACGCCCTGATCCTCTCCGACCAGGCTGAGGTCGACGCCCGGCCCGAGCTGCTGATCTTCGCCGACGACGTCCAGTGCGCGCACGGCAATACGGTCGGCGCCCTGGACGAAGAGGCCCTGTTCTACATGCGCCAGCGCGGCCTGCCGGAGGCCGACGCCCGCAGCCTGCTGATCGAGGCGTTCGTGGGCGAGGTGGTCGATCGCATCTGGAACGAGGCCGCCCGCGACGTGGCCCGCGACTGGATCGCCGCGCGTCTGAGGGGCGGGCGATGAGCTTCGACGTCGAGAGCCTCCGCGCCCAGTTTCCGATCCTCTCACGGCAGGTGAATGGAAAGCCGCTGATCTATCTGGATTCAGCGGCTTCGGCGCAAAAGCCGAGAGCCGTGATCGAGGCCATGACCCGGGCGATGGAGCACGCCTACGCCAACGTCCACCGCGGCCTGCACACCCTCGCCAACGAGACCACCGAGGCCTACGAGCAGGCCCGAAAGAGCCTGGCCCGCTTCATCAATGCGGCCGAGGGCGAGATCGTCTTCACCAAGGGCGCGACCGAGGCCATCAACCTGGTCGCCGCAGGCCTTGGCCAGTCGCTGAAGGCCGGCGACGAGATCGTGCTCACCGAGATGGAGCACCACGCCAACATCGTCCCCTGGCACTTCCTGCGCGAGCGCCTGGGCGTGGTGCTGAAGTTCGTGCCGGTCCATGACGACGGCGCGCTGGCCATCGACGCCTATCGCCACATGCTCACCGAGCGCACGCGGCTGGTGGGCGTCAGCCACATGTCCAACGTGCTGGGCACCGTGAACCCGGTGGCCGAGATCACCAGGCTGGCCCACGCGGCCGGCGCCCTGGTCCTCGTCGACGGCTGCCAGTCCGTGGTCCACATGCCCGTGGACGTGAAGGCCCTGGACGTCGATTTCTACGCCTTCTCCGGCCACAAGCTCTATGGCCCCACCGGCATCGGCGCGCTCTACGGCAAGGCCGAGGCCCTTGCGGCTCTGCCCCCCTATCAGGGCGGCGGCGAGATGATCGGCTCGGTGAGCCTTGAGGCCATCACCTACGCCGACCCGCCGCACCGCTTTGAGGCCGGCACCCCGGCTATCCTGGAGGCCATCGGCCTCGGCGCGGCGATCGAGTGGCTGATGGCCCAGGACCGCGAAGCCATCGCCGCCCACGAGCACCGGCTCTACGCCCGGGTTCGCGAGGGCCTGGCCGGCGCCAACTGGCTGAAGGTGCTGGGCGAGGCGCCGGGCAAGGGCGCGATCCTGTCCTTCACTGTCGACGGGGCCCACGCCCACGACGTCGCCCAGATCCTCGACCGCTACGGCGTCGCGGTCCGCGCCGGGACCCACTGCGCCGAGCCGCTGATGCGCCGGTTCGGGGTGACCTCCAGCGCCCGGGCCTCCTTCGCCCTCTACAACACCGAGGCGGAGGCCGACGCCTTCGTCGAGGCTCTCACCCGCACCCAAGCCTTTTTCGCCTGAGATTCCCATGGACGCCGCGCCTCCCAGCGAAACGACCCCGCTGTCCCAGCACGAGCTGGACGTCATCACCGATCAGCTGATCGACAAGCTGAAGACGGTGTTCGACCCCGAAATCCCGGTCGACATCTATGAGCTCGGCCTGATCTACAAGGTCGATGTCTCCGACGATAAGGACGTGGTCATCGAGATGACCCTGACCGCGCCGGGCTGCCCGGTGGCCGGCGAAATGCCGGGCTGGGTCCAGGACGCTGTGATGGAGATCCCCGGCATCAAGTCCTGCAACGTGGACCTGGTCTTTGATCCGCCGTGGGACCCGTCGCGGATGTCCGACGAGGCGAAACTGCAGCTCAACATGTTCTGAGCCACACTGGCCCCCATATAAAGCTCATGACCGACCTGAACCTCACGCCCGCCGCCCCGCGGCCCCGCCGTCCCCGGCCCAAGGTGGTCACCCTCACCGAGGCCGCCGCCGCCCGCGTGCGCGAGATCATGGCCAAGGCCGAAACGCCCTATGCGGGCCTGCGCGTGGGCGTGAAGAACGGCGGCTGCGCCGGCCAGGAATATGTCCTGGAATACGCCAAGGAGGCCGGCCCCCTGGACGAGGTGGTCGAGGACCAGGGCGTCACCATCCTGATCGAGCCCAAGGCGGTCCTGTTCCTGATCGGCACGGTGATCGACTACGAGGTCACCAAGCTCTCGGCCAAGTTCGTGTTCCGCAATCCCAACGAGACCGACGCCTGCGGCTGCGGCGAGAGCGTCACGATCGTGCCGGGCAAGGTGCTGGACGCCTAACGCGCGGGGAAGGGGCAGGGCGCCGCAAGGGCACGGCTAGCGTTCCTCCATTCCATACTCTATCTTCGAAATGTCGACGATGCGCCGAGAGGCCGCGCGTCGGCCCGCGCCTGCGTATTCCAAGGCGTCGGCAGATGGAATTTGAATAAGAATTCAAGGGGATGGAATGACCACGGACACTGCGCCCGCCAAGCGGCCCATCGATAAGAAGGCCCTTCTCGCCAAATACATCGCCGAGCGCGACAAGCGTCTGCGCGACGACGGCAACGACCAGTACCTGGAAATCAAGGGCCGGCTGGCCCACTACCTGGACGATCCCTACACCGCGCGCGTCGAGCGTGAGCCCAAGACCGACCACGTCACCTTCATGTTCATTGGCGGCGGGTTCGCAGGCCTGGTGACCGGCGCCCGCCTGGCCGAGGCCGGAATCAAGGACGTGCGCATCGTCGAGAAGGGCGGCGACTTCGGCGGCACCTGGTACTGGAACCGCTATCCCGGCGCCCAGTGCGACACCGCCTCGATGATCTACATGCCCCTGCTCGAAGAGACGGGGCATATGCCGACCGAGAAGTACGCCCACGCCCCCGAGATCCTGGAGCAGTGCCAGCGGATCGGCCGCCAGTACGGCCTCTACGACAACGCCCTGTTCCACACCGAGATCAAGTCCCTGACCTGGGACGAGGCGACCCACCGCTGGATCGTCGAGACCGACCGGGGCGACCGCTTCACCGCCACCTATATCGGCGTCGGCACCGGCCCGCTGCACGTGCCGAAGCTGCCGGGCATCCCCGGCATCGAGAGCTTCAAGGGCCACTCCTTCCACACCAGCCGCTGGGACTACGACTATACTGGCGGCGATCCGAAGGGTGGGCTGATGGAAAAGCTCGCCGACAAGCGGGTGGCGATCATTGGCACCGGCGCGACCTCGGTGCAGGCGGTGCCTCACCTGGCCAAGGCCTGCGGCAAGCTCTACGTGGTCCAGCGCACCCCGTCCTCGGTGGACGTCCGCGCCAACGCCCCCATCGATCCCGACTGGTTCAAGCAGATCGCGACGCCGGGCTGGCAGCAGCGCTGGCTGGAGAACTTCACCGAGAACCAGGCCGGCGGCGGCGCCGAGGAGGACCTGGTGCAGGACGGCTGGACCGACCTGTCCCGCCGGATCCGCGCCCGCATCATGACCCTGCCGCCGGACCAGCGGACGCCGATGAACATGCTGGCCGCCTATGAGGACTCGGACTTCGAGAAGATGGAAGAGATCCGCGCGCGGGCCGAATCCATCGTCTCGGACAAGGACACCGCCGAGAAGCTGAAGGCCTGGTACCGCCAGCTCTGCAAGCGGCCGTGCTTCCACGACGCCTACCTGCAGGCCTTCAACAATCCCTCGACCACCCTCATCGACACCGACGGCAAGGGCGTGGAGCGGATCACCGAGACGGGCCTGGTGGTCGGCGGCGTCGAGTACGAGGTCGACTGCATCATCTACGCCTCGGGCTTCGAGGTCGGCACCGAGTTCACCCGCCGGGCCGGCTTCGACCTGACCGGCGTGGACGGCTTGAAGCTGTCAGAGGCCTGGGCCGAGGGCATGCGCTCCAAGCACGGCCTGCATGTCCACGGCTTCCCGAACGCCTTCTTTGTCCAGCCGACCCAGGGCGCGAACCTGATCTCCAACGTGCCGCATAATCTGACGGACTCTGGCCGCACCATCGCGACCATCGTCAAGCACGCCCAGGATAAGGGCTTCGACCGGATTGAGGTGACGAAGGAAGCCCAGGACGCCTGGGTGGCCCTGCTGCTCACCGGCATGGGCCGGATGATTGGCGCGCCGGACTGCACGCCGGGCTACTACAACAACGAAGGCAAGGACCCCGGTCCCGCGGCCAAGTACGCCGTCGGCTACCCCGCCGGCGCCACGGCCTATTTCAAGTACATCGACGCCTGGCGGAAGTCCGGCGAGTTCGAAGGCCTGGCCTTCAGCTAATCGGGCGAACCTTCTCCCCAACGTGGGAGAAGGTGGCCTGGCGAAGCCAGGTCGGATGAGGGGGGCGGCGTAGCCGCTAGTCGGCGGTGGACCTGCTGTGCGACCCCTCATCCGTCGTCCTTCGGCCGACACCTTCTCCCACAAGGGGAGAAGGACGGGGGACTGTCACCCGCGTCAGCCACGCCCGCACCGGCCGGTCGAACCAGATCGTCGCTCCCTGGCTCACGGCCAGGATCACGCCCAGGGTCAGCAGTGCGAACCACAGGGCGCCGTCGGTGTAGTCGACGATCCCCCAATAGTCGGCCAGCGACCCCATCAGCACATAGATCGGATAGTGCAGCACATAGGCGGGGTAGGAGAGGTCGCCCATGACCTTCAGGGCCTGAGTCTCCCGCGCTGAGCTGACCGTATTGGCGCCAGCGATCACCAGGGCCGGGAAGATCACGACGGCGCAGAAGAGGTCGAACGCCCAGCGCGCCGCGCCCAGGCCAGACGCGTTCAGCACCGCCAGCAACACCAGGGCCTGAACCCAGAAGGGCGCGCGGATCCGCTCCAGCCCTGGCAGGCGGCGGAACCGGTGCAGGAGCACGCCGGCGAAGAAGGGGAAGCCCACCCGGACGCCGCCCTGCCAGAAGTCCTCAGCCACGTCGCCGGCGTCCAGGCCGCCGGTCTTGAAGGCCAGGAGGCTCAAGGGGACCAGACAGGCCAGGGTCAGGCCGACCAGCCGCCCGGTGCTCAGGAACCGGAAGATCGCCACATAGACCAGGTTGATCGCCAGCTCGAAGAACAGCGACCAGGTGGGCGGATCGAAGGGGAAGGCGCTCGTATTGGCGAAGCGGCCATGCAGGGTCGGCAGCAGCAACAGCCCGCGCCCGAAGATCGCCCAGGTCTCAGCCGGCGTGAAGATCGCCAGGTCCAGCTTCAGGGCCAGCAGGCGCCAGGCCGTGCCGATGGTCACGCCCAGAGCCAGCAGGGGATAGAGCCGGATCAGACGCGCCTTGATGAAGTCCCAGGCGCTCATCCCGCCCGTAAGCTTGCCCTCATAGGCGTTGGCGATGACGAAGCCGCTCAGCATGAAGAAGAAGTCGACCGCCAGGTAGCCGTGGGCCAGCCAGCCCTCCAGGCCGAACCAGACATGGCGGTGCATCACCACGACGCTCAGGGCGGCCACGCCGCGCAGCCCGTCCAGGGCGGGGTAGTAGGCGGGCTTGCTCATCGTCTCCGGGGGGCGTGGTTCAGGCTCTAGTGTCCGACCCGCTCGCCCATGTCCATAGGCTGGCGTATAGGTCCAGCCATGGATCGGGCGGCGACCTTCCGGCGGGACCTGCTGCGCTATGGGGCGGCCGTCGGGCTCGTGTTGCTGGCGATCGCTGGGGCGCACCTGGCGGACCAGGCCCTGACGGGCGCCAACCTCGCCATGGTCTTCCTGTTGTGCGTGCTGCTGGCCGCGGTGGGCGCGGGCCTGGGGCCGGCCCTGGTGGCGGCCTTGCTGGCCGCGCTCAGCTACAACTTCTTCTTCCTTGAGCCCCTGCACACCTTCCGGATCGGCCGGCCGGGCGACGTTCTGACCTTCGCGGTGTTCTTCGCCGTTGCTCTGGCCACCGGCTGGCTGGGCGGCCGGGCGCGCGACAACGCCGCCCGACGGGCGGCCCAGGCCGCCGCCACCGCCACCTTGCTGGACGCCAGCCG
>NZ_JBHTLQ010000049.1:0-25250 GCF_042679085.1 Phenylobacterium conjunctum
GGGGGCGGGGTCGGCGTCGGCGTTGGCGCCTCGGCGGTGGGCGCGCAGGCGGCGAGGGCGACGGCGAGCAGGAGGGCGGCGAGGGCTTTCATGGGCCCAGTCGCCCGCGTTCGCCCGACGGCGTCAAGGCGCCTTCACCATCTGGCCGCCCTTCATGACCAGGACCACCTGGCGGATCGCGGCGACGTCCGCGGTCGGGTCGCCCCGCACCGCGACCAGGTCGGCGAGCAGGCCGGGCGCGATGCGGCCGATGGGTTTGTCGAGCACCTTGGCGTCGGTCGCGGTGGCGGCGATCAGGGCCTCGGGCGCCGTCATGCCCAGCCTGACCATCCACTCCAGTTCGCGGGCGTTGTCGCCATGGCGGAAGACGCCGACATCGGAGCCTGAGGCGATGGTGACGCCCACCGAGCGCGCCAGCTTGAAGGCCTTCGCCGCGGCCTGCATGGCCGGGGTCGGCGGGGTCTGGCCGGCCACATAGTGCTGGAAGTAGGTCGAGGTGCTCTCCGAGGCGGTGAGGGTGGGGACATAGGCGACACCCTTGGCGGCCATCAGCTTGAAGGTGGCTTCGGTCCCGCTATAGCCGTGCTCGATGGTCTGGACCCCGGCCAGGGCCGAGCGGCGCATGCCCTCGTCGGTGGCGGCGTGGACGGCGACGGGGCGGCCCAGGTCATGGGCGGCGGCGACCATGGCGTCGAGCTCGGCCTGGCTGAAGGTGGCCCGCGCCGATCCGTCCGGGCCGACGCGATAGTCGGCGTAGATCTTGATCCAGTCGGCGCCGGCCGCCGCCTGGCGGCGCACAGCCTCCACCGCCTGGTCGACGCCGGAGACCTCCTGGGCGCCCTGCGGCAGGTCCTCGAGGGCGTAGGCCTTGCGGGCCGGCCCATAGGCGCCGGCCGCGACGATGGCGCGGTTGGCGATGGCCAGGCGCGGGCCAGGGATGATCCCCTCGTCGATGGCCCGCTTCAGGCCGGTGTCGGCGTCGCCCGCGCCTTCGGTGCCAAGGTCGCGCAAGGTGGTGAAGCCGGCGTCCAGGGTCGCCTTGGCCTGGGCCACGGCGCGGGCGGTGCGGTAGGCCAAGGGCTCCTTCAGCACCTGATCGTCCCACAGGGTCTCGTTGTAGGGATGCAGGAACAGGTGGCTGTGCAGGTCGATCAGGCCGGGGATCAGGGTGGTTCCCGGCAGGGTGACCACCCGGGCGCCGGCTGGCGCGACGAGGTTCGGCCCCACCGCCTTGATCCGCTCGCCCTCGACCAGCACCGACCAGCCGGGATGGGCGACCTTGTCCTCTGCGGTGAACACCCGGTCAGGCTTCAACAGGATCGTCTCCGCCCGCGCCGTCGCGGCGAGGCTGAGGGCGGCGATGAGGGCGAGGACGAAACGCGGCAAGGCAGGACTCCGGCTGGGGGCTCAGCTTAGCCCCGGCTTGCGGAGCGCCGCCAGGGTGTCGCGGGTCAGGCGGAACAGGCCCTCGATATCGCCGCCGGCGTGGTCACTGGGACCGATCTGCACGATCACCAGCTTTTCCTTCGGGCTGATCAGCAGGAACTGGCCGAAGCTGCCGCGGGCCATGAAGCTGTCGGCGGGCAGGCCGTTCTGGCGACGATGCTCGACGGCCCAGCCCTGGCCCCGCTCGGTCCAGAAGCCGGCGCCATAGCCGATGTGTTCCGAGCCTGGCGTCTGCCGCGCCGAATAGTCCACCCAGCCCTGCGGCAGGATCCGGCGGTCGCCGACCACCCCATCATTGGCGTAGAGCAGGCCGAGCTTCGCCCAGTCGCGGGCCGAGGCGTAGAGGTGGCTGCCGCCCAGGGGCGTGCCGACGCTGTCGAGCTCCATCACCGCGCTGTCCATGCCGAGGGGCCCGAACAGCTCGCGGCGCATGAAGGCGTGGACGTGGGCCGCGTCGCCGCCGGCCAGGTCGCGGAGGATGCGTGACAGGATCAGGGTCTCCCCGTCCGCGTAGGCGAAGGTCTTGCCGGGTTGGCCGGAGAGGCGCGCGCGGGCCGCGAACCCCGCCATGTCCCGCTCCACGAACATGGCCCGCGCCGACGGGTCGAGGGCGGTGTTGGCCGAGGCGTTGGAAGTGTCGCCAAGCGCCAGGCCGGTGCGCATCCGCAGCATGTCGTCCGGGGTGATGACGCGGCGCGGATCGGCAGGGTCAGCCCATTCCGGAACCGGGGCTGGGGCGTCCATGGTCAGCCGACCCTCGCGGACCATGACGCCCACCAGGGCGTTGATCGCCGACTTGGTCATGGACCAGCCGTGCAGGGGCGTGTCCGGCGTCACGCCGGGGGCGTAGCGCTCGGCGATCACCTGGCCGTCGTGGACGATGACCACGGCCTTGATGTTGCGCCGGATTCCGCCGGGCTCGGCGAAGGCGCGGTCGAGGGCGGCGGCGAGATCCGGGCTTGCGGGGGCGACCACTTTCGGGCCGGCGACCGGGGGCAGGAGGGCGGTGACCGGCGGGCCGTCGTCCAGGTTCACCGGCGCCGGCGGCTCGCCCTGGACCGCCAGGCAGCCCAGGGGTCCGCGATAGACGGCGCGGGTGCGGCTCAAGGGGCCGAAGCTGGCGGTGACCTCCTGGCGGTCGCGATCAACCTGGTGACGAACCAGGCTGGCGAAGGGGCCGAGCACCGGGGCGAGGCCCTCGCGATAGGCGGTCTCGGGGTCCTGGCGCGAGACGAAGGTGGCCGAGCAGATCTGGTGGCTGACCAGGCCGGTGGCGACGCCGGGCGCGTGGATGAGGCCGGAACAGGCGGACAGGGGCAGGGCGGCGGCGAGCAGCAGGGGAAGGCGCATGACGAGCTCCAGGTTTCGGTGGGCCTGGAGGTGGCGGATCGCGCCTGCGCCTTCGCGCCGATTTCGGATCAGGCCTCGCCGATTCCGGATTCGGCGCGTCGGTACTCTGTGGGGGTGAGGCCGGTGTCGGCCTTGAAGGCGCGGTTGAAGGGGCCAAGCGAAGCGAACCCCGCGTCGAGCGCGATGGTCAGGATCGGCACCTCCGCCTGGGTCGGGTCGGCCAGGGCGGCCTTGGCCTCGGTGATGCGCCAACTGTTGAGGAAGGCGTTGAAGTTTCGCCAGCCAAGATCCTGATTAATCAGCCGTCTCAGGCGATGCTCAGTGAGGCTGAGTTGGGTCGCCAGGACGCCGATGGTCAGGCCATCCTGGCGGTAGGCGCGGTCGATGCGCATGGCGTGGTCGAGGGCCTTGGCGGCCTCGGCGTCCTGCGGGGCGCTGACGGGGCGGGGCGTCGCGACCTGGCCGAACATCGCCTCGCCGCCGCGCAGGGACAGAAGCGCCAGGGCCACGACGGCGGCGACCAGGGCCAGGGCCAGGGCGTCGATCAGGCTGGCCGCGGCGGGGAAGGCCTGGCGGACGCCGGAGAGGTCCGACAGGGCGCGCAGGGCGATATAGCCGGCGGCGGTGGCGACCACCTGCAGGCGCAGGCGCCGGCGCGGCTCCACCAGGTCGCCGGCCCGCGCCGCCAGGATCTGGCCCGAGGCGAGGCCGACAAAGAACAGGGTCTCAAGGGTCAAGGCGCCGGCGACATAGACCGCATAGGGGCTGCCGGTCGGGGCCAGCACCAGGCCCTGGATCGAGCCTACGATGACCACCACGGTCCAGATGACGGCGTGGATCGGCCGCGGCTTGAAGCCGTCTTCGAACAGGGCGCTGGCGAACAGCCAGAAGGCTACATTGCCGCCGGTGGACAGCATGACCAGCGGCAGGGTCCAGGGGCCGACCTGGCCACAAACGCCGGGCGAGCCGGTGATGGCGTGGGCCGCGCCGCTCAGGGCGAACAGCACGCCGAGCCGGGCGGCGGTGCGCCCCCAATGGTCCCGCAGCAGGATCGCCGCGACCAGGATCAACAGCCCGGCCACGCCGCCGCGCAGGATCAGGTCGAGGTCGTTGAGCGTCGCGGCTGTGGGCATCGGGGCAGAGGTAGCATGAGCCTCAGCTCCGCCCCAGGGTGTCATCCCGGAAAGCCGCGCTAGCGGCTTGTCCGGGACCTATACGCGCGGGGCCTTCCGGAAAGATCGGTGTCTATGGGTCCCTGTCTTTCGCTTCGCGAAAACCGGGATGACACCAGAGAGAGCCTACGCCTCCCGGAACCTCAGCGGCATCGCCTTTGGCCCGGAGATGAAGTTCGACGCCAGCCATTCCGGCGGGGCGGCGAGCTGGAAGTCGGTCATACGAGTCAGGACCTCGCGCAGCATGGCGTCGATCTCGATGCGGGCGATGTGCTGGCCCAGGCAAGCATGGGCGCCGGCGCCGAAGGCCAGGTGCTCATTGGGCGTGCGCGACAGGATCAGCTCGTCGGGGCGCTCGAACCTGGCCGGGTCGCGGTTGGCGGAGCCGAAGTACATGACGACCTTGTCGCCCTCGCGGATCTGCTGGCCGCCGAGCTCGATGTCCCGCTTGGCGGTGCGGCGCATATAGATGACCGGCGAGCAGTAGCGCAGCAGCTCCTCCTGGGCCGGCGCCAGGCGATTGTCGAGATCGGCCTTCAGCCAGGCCAGCTGGTCCGGGTTCTCCATCAGGGCCAGGAGGCCGGCGGCCAGCAGGTTGCGGGTGGTGTCGCCGCCGGCGTCCACCAACAGCAGGAAGAACAGCAGGAACTCCATGTCCTCCAGCCGGCGGCCATCCACCTCGGCGGCGAGCAGGCGGCTGGCGAGGTCGTCGCCGGGCCGGGCGCGCTTCTCGGCCATGACCTTGGAGCCGTACTCGAACATCTTGAACACGGCCTGGGCGCCGGCGCCGGGGGCCTGGGCTTCCGGGGCGGTGTGGATTACCTCGGTCAGCTTGTAGAGTTCGCGGCCGTCCTCAAGCGGCAGGCCCATCAGTTCGGCGATGACGAAGGACGGCATCTCGCCGGCCACCTGTTCGACGAAGTCGCAATCGCCCTTGTCGATCACAGCGTCGACGATCTGGCGCGCCAGGGCCTGGATGCGTTCGCCGCGCATCTTGGCCTCCGGCAGGGTGAACTCCGAGCGGATGAGCTTGCGGAAGCCGGTGTGCTCCGGCGGGTCCATCATCAGCATCATCTTGTAGGGACCGAAGGCGGCGCTCTCCTCGGCCGGATCGGCGATCATGATGGTGGGCTCGGACGAGAAGGCCTGGAAGTCGCGGTCCACAGCCCAGACGTCCTCGTAGCGCGTGACGCTCCAGAAGCCCTTGCCGCCCGGCTCGTCATGCCAGCGCACCGGCGCGTTCTCGCGCAGCCAGTGGAACTGGTCGTGGGGTTGGCCGGCCGCGAAGGACTGGGGCGAGAGAAGGTCGATCTTCAAAGGGGTTACTCCCACCAGGGATAGCGCGAGGGCATGTCAGTCGAGACCTTGCCAGGGAAATCCGGGGCGCGCTTCTCCAGAAACGCCGCGACGCCCTCGCGGACGTCCGGGCCGCCGCCGAGTTCGAAGGCGTAGGCGCCGTCGACCTTCAGGAGCTCGAAGGGATCTGGCGCGCCGGCGAAGCGCCAGAGCATCTGGCGGGTCAGGGCGATGGAGACCGGCGCGGTGTTCTCCGCGATCTCGTCGGCGATCTCGCGGGCGCGGACCAGCAGGGCGTCGGGCGCGACCACCTCGCTGACCAGGCCGCCGGCCAGGGCCTCGTCCGCCTGAATCAGGCGGCCGGACAGGCACCAGCGCAGGGCCTGGGGCAAGCCGACCAGCTTGGGCAGGAACCAGGCGCTGCCGGCCTCCGGCACCAGCCCGCGACGGGCGAAGACGAAGCCGAACTTCACACCGTCCGCACAGATGCGGATGTCCATGGGCAGGGTCAGGGTCACGCCGACGCCGACGGCGGCGCCATTGATGGCGGCGATGATCGGCTTTCGGCAATTGAACATGGCGCCGACAAAGCCCGCGCCGCCGCCGCGCCGGCCGCTGGAGCCGGCGTCCTGGAAGGCGACCGAGCCCTCAGCCTTGGAGTCGAAGGCGCCGGCGCCGGAGGAGATGTCGGCGCCGGCGCAGAAGCCGCGGCCCGCGCCGGTGACGATCACCACCCGGATGCTGTCGTCTGCGTCGGCGCGCAGGAAAGCGTCCTCGATCTCCGCGCCCATGGTGGCGGTATAGGCGTTCAGCTTGTCGGGCCGGTTGAGGGTGAGGGTCAGCACGGGGCCGTCCTGCGCCCAGAGCAGGGTCTCGTAGCTCATGGTCTCCTCCCTGGAGGTGTTTGGCCCAAGTGAGCGCGGCTTACGGCGGGGCAGGCAAGGCCGTTTCGCGGCGGTGGACGCGCGGCCATGCGGGGCTATGGTCGGCGCCTTCGCTTCGGAGTCCGTCCATGCTTGACCGCCGCCAGTTCCTCACCGCCTCCGTCGCCGCCGCGGCCCTGGCCCCCGCCGCGGCGCGTGCGGCGTCAACGGAGGGCGCCAAGCTCTCGGCCCTTCTGGACGCCTTCTTCGAAGAGGACCTTCAGCGGGTTCCGGAAAGCGCCACCGAGCTCGGCCTCGACAAGGGTGCGCGGGCGGGCCTGAAGGCCAGGCTATGGGACGTGACGGCGAGCGGGATCGCCAGGGACAAGGCGGCCAACGCCGACCGGATTGCGCGGCTGAAGGCTGTCGACCGCAAGTCGCTGTCGGGCATGGACGCGGTGAACTACGACACCGTGCTGTTCGTGGAGGAGGCGACCAGGCCACTGCTCGACCTGGACCTGGGCGGGACCGACGGCTTCTCGCCCTCGTGCTATGTGCTGTCGCCGATCACCGGCGCCTATCAGCGCATCCCGGTCTTCCTGGACACCAAGCACTCCATCGAGACGGCGAACGACGCCGACGCCTATCTGGAGCGGCTGGGCGCTTTCAGCGGCGCCCTGGACGGCAACACCGAGCGGTTCCGCCACGATGTGGCCAAGGGCGCGATCCCGCCGGACTTCCTGATCGACATCACCATCGGCCAGCTCGAGGCCCTGCGCGTCTCGGCGGACAAGTCCGGCCTGGTGAGCTCGGTGGAGACCCGGGCCAAGGCCAAGGGGCTGAACGGCTATGGCGCCAGGGCCGCGGCCATCTATGACGCCAAGGTGGGGCCCGCGCTGGACCGGCAGATCGCCGCGCTGAAGGCCGTGCGGCCGCAGGCGACCCATGACGCCGGGATCTGGCGGTTCAAGGACGGCGACGCCTTCTATGCGGCCAACCTGAAGTACACGACGACGACCTCGATGACGCCCAAGGAGGTGCATCAGCTGGGCCTCGACCAGGCCGCCGAGATCGGCGCGCGGCTGGACGTGCTGCTCAAGAAGGCGGGCTTAAGCCAGGGGACGGTCGGCGAGCGGATCGCCGCGCTCTACAAAGACCCGAAGTACTACTACCCGAACACCGATGAGGGCCGCGCCGAGCTCTTGGCCTATCTGAACAAGAAGCTGGCGGCGGTGCAGGCGAAGCTGCCGCAGATGTTTGGCCGACTGCCCAACAGCGTGATCGAGCCGCGCCGGGTGCCGCCGGCCATCCAGGACGGCTCGCCGCTGGCCTATTCGGAAGGCGCGCCGCTGGACCGCTCGCGGCCGGGCTACATCTACTTCAACCTTCAGGACACCCACGAGTGGCCGACCTGGAACCTCGACACGACCCTCTATCATGAGGGCCTGCCGGGGCATCAGTTGCAGGGCGGCCTGGCCCAGGAGAGCCAGGGCATCCCGACCCTGCGCAAGACCATGTACTTCTCGGGCTATGGCGAGGGCTGGGCGCTTTATGCCGAGCAGCTGGCCGCGGAACTGGGCATGTACGAGAACGACCCCTTGGGCGAGATCGGCTGGCTGAAGGGCCAGATCTTCCGGGCCGGCCGCTGCGTGGTGGACACCGGCATGCACCAGATGCGCTGGAGCCGCGAACAGGCGATCAAGTACCTGATGAGCATCGACGGCGACGCGGTGGGTTCAACCACCCGCGAGGTCCAGCGCTACTGCGCCATCCCGGCCCAGGCCTGCAGCTACAAGATCGGCCACACCTACTGGAACACCCAGCGTGATCGGGCGCGCAAGGCGCTGGGGGCCAAGTTCGACATCAAGGCCTTCCACGAGGCGGGCCTGGCGTCCGGCGCCATGCCGCTGGACGTGCTGGGCCAGGTGGTGGGGGACTACATCGCCGGGGCGCGGTGAGGGCAGTTCAGCCGCTCGCAAGCGGAGTTCACCCATCCGCTCATCCCCGTGAGAACGGGGGATCCAAGCTGAAGGTGATCCAGGGCGCGGACAGTCCGCTTGGTCCCCCGCCTTCGCGGGGGTGAGCGGGGGAGGGGCCTTAGCTCTGGAAGAAGGGCTCGACGGTCCCTTGCAGCTTCATGGTCATCTGCCGGCCGCGACGGTCGACGGTCTTGCCGACGGCCAGGCGGACCCAGCCTTCCGAGACGCAGTATTCCTCGACATTGGTCTTCTCGACGCCCTTGAAGATGATGCCCACGCCGCGGGCCAGGACGGCCTCGTCGTAAAAGGGGCTTTCCGGGTCGACGCAGAGGCGGTCGGGCGGGGTCTGGGCTTGTTCGGTCATGGCCGCGTCTTAGCCTCAGGCGGCGTTTGTCTCAACCCAGCGGCGGAGCAGGCTGGCGTCGGCGAGACCGGAATGGTGGGCGGCGACCTTGCCGTCCTTGAACAGGAACAGGGCCGGGATGCCCCGCACGCCGAACTGCTGGGCCAGGGCCGGCTCGGCGTCGACGTCGATCTTCACGAAGCGGGCGCGGGGTTCGAGGGACTTCGCCGCGGCGTCGAAGATCGGGGCCATGGCCCGGCAGGGGCCGCACCAGGACGCCCAGAAGTCGGCGACGATGGGAATATCGCTGTTGGCGAGATGCTTGCCGAACCGGGCGGTGGTCAGGGCCGCCGGCTTACCGGTGAACAGGGGCTCGCCGCAGCGGCCGCACTTTCCGGCGGCGGCGTCGCGGTCGACGGGCACGCGGTTGGCGGCGTCGCAATGGGGGCAGACGATCTGGATGCGGTCGCTCATGGCGGGTCCTATATGCGTATCATCGCATATATAGGGGCCGCGCACGCGAAGGGGGAGTGCGCGGGCGCAAAAAATCCCTAGCCTGCCGCAAGGGACGCTGTTTCATCGTCCGCACCGATTTGCGGCCGGCAGAGGCCGGTCACATTCTTTAGGAGATCATCATGAGCGAGGCTTGGATCATCGACGCGGCGCGTACGCCCCGCGGCATCGGCAAGGTGGGCAAGGGCGCCCTGGCCGACTTCCACCCGCAGACCCTGGCCGCCACCGTGCTGAAGGCCGTGGCCGAGCGTAACAACCTCAACACCGCCGAAGTCGACGACGTGATCTGGGGCACCTCGTCCCAGCGCGGCAAGCAGGGCAACGATCTGGGCCGCATGGCCGTCCTGGACGCCGGCTTTGACGTCCGCGCCAGCGGCATGACCCTGGACCGCTTCTGCGGCTCGGGCATCACCACCGTGAACCTGGCCGCCGCCCAGATCATGTCGGGCATGGAAGACCTGGTCATCGCCGGCGGCACCGAGATGATGTCGTACACGGCCGCCACCGGCCCGCAGAACCAGGCCTTCTTCGACGGCCCGGCCCTGATGGACGCCGGCAACCCGCACCTGCGCAAGCTGCACCCGCAGTCGCACCAGGGCATCTGCGCCGACGCGATCGCCACCCTGGAAGGCATCAGCCGCGAAGCCCTGGACGAGCTGGCCTATGTCAGCCAGCAGCGCGCCGACAAGGCCATCAAGGAAGGCCGCTTCAACCGCTCGCTGGTGCCGGTGCTGAACGAGGACGGCTCGGTCGCCCTGGCGCACGAGGAGTTCCCGCGTCCGCAAACGACCCTGGAAAACCTGGCGGCCCTGAAGCCGTCGTTCGAAGCCATGGCCAATGTGCCGATGGACGCGCAGGGCACCACCCTGGCTGGCCTGATCAACCAGGTCTATCCCGACCTGAAGATCAAGCACGTGCACCATGCCGGCAACTCGTCGGGCGTGGTCGACGGCGCCGCGGCCGTGCTGCTGGCCTCGCCGGACTACGCCAAGAAGAACGGCCTGAAGCCCCGCGCCCGCGTGGTGGCCATGGCCAATGTCGGCGACAGCCCGACCCTGATGCTGAACGCGCCGGTCCCGGCCGCTCACAAGGTGCTGAAGAAGGCCGGCCTGACCCCGGACGACATCGACCTGTGGGAAATCAACGAGGCCTTCGCCGTCGTCGCCGAGAAGTTCATCCGTGACCTGAAGCTCGACCGCGAGAAGGTCAATGTGAACGGCGGCGCCATGGCGCTGGGCCACCCGATCGGCGCCACCGGCTCGATCCTGATCGGCACCATCATCGACGAACTGGAACGCCGCGACCTGAAGCGCGGCCTGGTGACCATGTGCGCCGCCGGCGGCATGGCTCCGGCCATCATCGTCGAGCGCATGTAAGAGGCGGGCCATGGACCTGAACTGGAGCTCAGAAGACCGGGCCTTCCAGGACGAGGTCCGGGCCTTTCTCGACGACCAGCTGACCCCGGAGCTTCGGCGCCGGGGGAAGCTGATGACCAGCGTCTATGCCGACCACGAGACCGGCATGGAATGGCAGCGCCGCCTGCACGCCAAGGGGTGGGCGGCGGTGGGCTGGCCGAAGGAATTCGGCGGCACGGGCTGGGGTGTGGTCAAGCGCTACATCTTCGCCCGCGAGATGAGCAAGGCCGGCGCGCCGCCGGTCTCGCCCATGGGCATCGGCATGTGCGGCCCGGTGCTGATCGGCCACGGGACCAAGGCCCAGCAGGACTTCTACCTGCCCCGGATGCTGTCGGGGGAGCACTTCTGGTGCCAGGGCTATTCCGAGCCGGGCTCCGGCTCTGACCTCGCCTCCTTGCAGATGAGCGCGGTGGAGGACGGCGATGACTTCGTCTGTAACGGCCACAAGCTGTGGACCACGCACGCGGCGCACGCCAACTGGATCTTCTGCCTGGTGCGCACCGCCCGCGAGGCGATCCCGCAGAAGGGCATCACCTTCCTCTTGATCGACATGACCACGCCGGGCGTGGAGGTGAAGCCGATCATCTCGCTGTCCGGCGAGCACATCCAGAACGACATCTTCTTTACCGACGTCCGCGTGCCCAAGGCCAACGCCGTCGGGCGGATCGGCGAGGGCTGGACCGTCGCCAAGTACCTGATGCAGTTCGAACGCGGCGGCTCGGCTTATGCGCCGGGCCTGTCGGCGCGGCTGGAGAAGATCCGCGCGTCGGCGCAAGCCGAAGGGCTGACCGGCGATCGGGGCTTTATGATGCGGCTGGCCGAGGCCGGCGTCGCCATCGAGGCCCTGGAGGCCATCGAACTGCGGGCCATGTCGCGGCTGTCCAACGGCGAGGCCCCGGGGGCCGAGAGCTCGCTGACCAAGACCGTGGGGACGGAGCTGTCCCAGCGCCTGACCGAGCTGGCGGTGGAGGCGGCGGGCGCCTACGCCCAGCCCTACCAGCCGCACGCCACCGCGCCGGGCGGACCGACCCCGCACTTCACCCCGCCGGCCGACGGCTTCGTGGCCGGGCCGGAGCGGGCCTGGACGGTGACGGCCAAGTATCTCAACGACCGGGCCGGCTCGATCTATGCCGGCACCAACGAGATCCAGCGCAACATCATGGCCAAGGCTGTGCTTGGGGTCTGAGCGGCGCCGTTAGACTTGTATTCTAAAAATAGACGCCTGATAGTTGTCCTGTCCGGCGAAGCTGGCGTATGGCGCGTCCTGCCCCGGACCAAGGGGGATGCCCGATGGCGATCAATCAGGAGTTCTTCTTCGACCAGGTCAGGTCGACGCTGTTCCACGGCAAGATCACGCCCGCCCAGTTCAAGGGCCTGCAGGCGATCCTGACGACCTGGGAACAGGATCACGCCCACAAGGATGATCGCTGGCTGGCCTATATGCTGGCGACGGCCTTCCACGAGACTGACACCAAGATGCAGCCGATCCGCGAATATGGCGGGCCGCCCTGGTACAAGAAGATGTACGACGTGACCGGCGCGCGGCCGGCGTTGTGCAAGGCGAATGGCAACACCGAGCCCGGCGACGGCCTGAAGTACTTCGGCCGCGGCTACGTCCAGCTGACCTGGAAGAACAACTACAAGGCCATGAGCGCGCCTAGCGTGACAGGGGTCGACCTGGTGGCGGATCCGGACAGGGCCCTGGAGCCGGACATCGCCAGCAAGGTCATGTTCTACGGCATGGAGCACGGCAGTTTCACCGGCAAGAAGCTGGCGGACTACTTCAGCGGCGCGAAGGCCGACTGGGTGAACGCGCGCAGGATCATCAACGGCCTGGACAAGGCCTCGACGATCGCCGGCTACGGCAAGCAGTTCTACGCCGCGATCAGCCACACGGTCTGAGGGAGGTCGCCATGACCCTGCCCAATCCCGTCATCTTCGTCCCCGGCGTCACGGCCACGGACCTGCGCGATCTCTACGCCCTGCCGCCGGACAAGGTCTGGTCGCTGCTGGTCCAGAACTATGACCGTGTCGGCCTGCACCCCGAGGATCTGCGGTACGAGGCCCAGCAGCCGGCCCAGGTGCGGCCCGACCAGATCTATGAGATCGCCTATAGGGAAATGGTGCTGGACCTGCGGCACGACCTGTCGCCGGCCGCCGACCAGCCGGTGCCGGTCTACCTGTTCGGCTATGACTGGCGTCAGCCCCTGGAGGTGACCCAGGCCCGGCTGAAGGCGTTCGTAGCGGAGGTGATCGAGAAGACCTGCCTGATGCGGCACTATGCGGCTGACGGCTATCTCCAGCGGCGCAAGATCAACCTGATCGGCCACTCCATGGGCGGGCTGGTGATCACCGGCTACCTGGCCTCGGAGGGCGCCGCGGCGCCGGTGGAGCGGGTGGCGACCCTGGCGACGCCGTTCAAGGGCTCGTTCGAGGCGGTGGAGAAGCTGATCCTGGGCACCACTAACCGGCGCGAGCGTGAGGCCGCCCGGCTGACGCCCTCGCTCTACTACCTGATCCCCAGCATGACCCAGGGCATCACCATCGGACCCGGCCTGCCGCAGACCGACATGTTCGATCCCGCCCTGTGGCAGCGCGGCGTCGCTGACACCCTGGCGGAAGCCCTGCGCCTGCGCAGCGCTGATCCGGCCCTGGCCAAGGACACGCAGGCCGCGCAGGCCGCGCGCGCGGCCAAGGCCAACCAGGTGCTGGCCGAGCTCCTGGCTCAGGCGAGGGACCATCGCAAGCGCATCGACAGCTTCGACCCGGCGGCCTGCGGTCTGCAGCCGCAGGATTGGCTGTGCGTGATCGGGACCGGCGACCGGACCCGGATCAGGCTACGGATCGACGACAGCCCGGTCGGGCCGACCTTCGACCTGACCTCGCCGGATACCGTGTCGGGTGATGAGGTGATCATGCCTCCGAACTGGGAGAGCGGTGACGGCACCGTGCCCCTGGCCGGCGCCCAGCCCAACTTCGCCGTGACCCAGAAGGTGGTGTCTCGCAAGGACTGGGGCTGGCTGGAGCTGAAGGACAAGGTGCTGGACGCCGGGGCGGCGCTGCATGGCATCCTGCCCAATATGAACAAGGTGCAGGACCTGCTGCGCAATCACCTGCGCTGATCAGCCTCCCTGCCAGTCCTGGGTCATGCGGGCCACCACCTGCATGGGCGCCGGGCCCGCCGCCAGGACGCGTTCGTGGAAGTCGCGGACGTCGAAGCGGGCGCCGAGGCGGGCGCGGGCGGCTTCGCGGGCCTTCAGGAAGGCGATGCGGCCGACCATGAAGGCGCAGGCCTGGCCGGGATAGACGCAGTAGCGGTCGATCTCACGCTGGGCCGAGGTCTGCTGTTCGCCGGCGTTCTCGACCATCCAGCGGGTCGCCTCCTCGCGGGACCAGCGCTTGGCGTGGATGCCCGTGTCGACGACGATGCGCGCGGCGCGGAACAGGGCGGACTGGACGGCGCCGATCCGGCCAAAGGGGTCGTTCTCGTAGGCGCCGATCTCGACGGCGACATGCTCGGCGTAGAGGGCCCAGCCCTCCACATAGGCCGAGTACTGGGCGAAGGACCGGTAGAGCGGCGCGTCGGGCGCGGCCTTGCGGAACACCGCGTGCTGCAGGTGGTGGCCGGGATCGCCCTCGTGGTGGGTGAGGGTCGCCAGCCGCCACAGGGGCCATTCGTCGGTGGTCTTCAGGTTGATGGCGATGACGCCCGGGCGCGAGCCGTCGGCTGGCGGGCCGGAATAGTAGGCGCCCGGCGCGCCGGCCTCGATGGCGACGGGGACGCGGTCCACGGTGATGTCGCGGTCGGGCAGGGTGCGGAAGGCGCGCGGCAAGAGGTCGTGGACATGGGCCAGGTGATCGCGGGCGTAGGTCAGGAGCTCGGCCCGGCCCGCATCGGTGTCGGGCTTCAGGAAGCGCGGATCCTTGTCCAGGGCGCGGATGCGCTCGCCGACGCTGCCTTGGGTCATCCCTTGCGCGCGCAGCAGGCTGTCGAGCTCGGCGGACAGGGTGGCGAAGGTGTCGAGGCCGAGCTGGTGCATCTCGAACGGCGGGGTCGAGACGGTGGTGTTGGACTTCAGCGCGAGCGCGTACCAGGCCTCGCCCTCAGGCAAGCGCCAGACGCCGGCCTCATGGACGGCCTTTGCCCGGAAGGACTGGAAGAGGGCGATCTGGCGGTCGAGGGCGGGCTGGATCTGGTTGGCGAGGATGGCGGTGGCCTTGGGGCCCACCTCGGCCCAGCCCTTGGCGGCGGCGCGGGCGGCGGGGCCGGCAGCCATGTCGCTGCGTTCAGCCGGGACCGCGCGCAGGGCGCTGAGCTGGGCGATGATGCGGTCGAGGACGAAGTCCGGCGGGATGACGCCCTGGCTCGCATCGAAGCGGACGCGCTCGGTCTCCTGGTCGAGGGCGGTCGCGAAGGCGGCGAAGCGGTCGAGATAGGCCTGCGCGTCCTCGCGCTCGGCCATGGGCGCGCGGGCGTAGTCCTCAGGCAGCCAGTAGTAGTCGCCGCTCATCTGGCTGATCAGGTAGGGGCCGGGGCGCAGGGCGTGGTCCTGGAAGCCGTAGCGGGCGCCGACCTCGTCCAGCATCTCATAGGCGAAGGCGGCGGTGTCGTATTCGACCTGGCCGGCGGGCGACAGGGCGGCGCGGTTCACGCCCGCCAGCTCCTTACGCCAGCGGCGGGCGGCGGCGAGGTCGCGGGCCTTGCCTTCCAGCGAGCGGTCGTCGAGGCGGTGGCGGGCGGCGCGGCCGCGGGCGTCGGTCAAGAGGTCTGCGGCGGCCTGGGGCGACAGGGTCAGATACTCGTCCATGTGCCGGGCGAGCAGGGCGGAGAGCTCGGCGTCAGGCGAGGCGGCGCCAAAGGCGGGCGTCGCGGCCAGGGCGGCGGCGCCAACAAGCAGCTGACGGCGATTGGGCATGGGAAGGCTCCGGTCCTCTGGGCTAGGTTTCCCTTAGTTCAGAGTCGGAAGAGCCCCAAAGATGATCCGGAAGATCGCCGTTATCGCCGCCGCCGTCGCCAGCCTGATGGGCGGCGTCGCCCAGGCTCAGCCCACCTCCATGACCCCGCCGTTCAAGGAGGGGGACTACACGATCCCGTTCTTCAAGTTCGGGACCGGCGAGGTGATGGATGTGCGGATGCACTATACGACGCTCGGCCAGCCGCAGCGGGACAAGCAGGGGCGGGTGACCAATGCGGTGATGATCCTGCACGGCACCGGCGGCACGGGGCAGCAGTTCTTCCGGCCCCAGTTCGCCAACGAGCTGTTCGTCCCCGGCGGCCTGCTGGATCCGGCCAAGTACTACATCATCCTGCCCGACGGGATCGGGCACGGGAAATCCTCCAAGCCCAGCGATGGCCTGCGCATGAAGTTCCCGCACTACGACTATGACGACATGGTCGAGGCGGAGTACCGGCTGGCGGTCGAGGGACTGAAGGTCGACCGGCTGCGGCTGGTCATGGGCACCTCGATGGGCTGCATGCATGCCTTCGTGCTGGGCGAGCGGCATCCGGACTTCATGGACGCCATGATGCCCATGGCCTGCCAGCCGACGGCCCTGGTCGGGCGCAACCGGCTTTGGCGCAAGTTCCTGATCGACGGGATCATGAACGATCCGGCCTGGAACGGCGGGAACTACACCGAGCAGCCGCAGGCGGGCCTGCGCGAGGCGGGCGCGCTGTTGTCGCTGGCGGGCTCAGCGCCGATCCAGATGCAGAAGTCGATGCCGACGCGGGCGGCGGTGGACGCCTTCGCCGAGAAGTACCAGGCCGACGAGATCGCTTCCCTGGACGCCAACGACCTGCTGTTCCAGGTCAGCGCCTCGCGCAATTATGACCCGTCGAAGGACCTGGCCAAGATCAAGGCCAAGGTGGTGTGGGTGAACTCGGCCGACGACTTCATCAACCCGCCGTCCCTGGGCCTGGCCGAGCAGCTGGCCCCGCTGATCCCCAACGGGAAGTACATCCTGCTGCCGGAGAGCGAGATGACCCGCGGCCACGGCAGCCACACCTGGGCGGTGCTGTGGAAGGACCACCTGAAGGCGCTGCTGGAGGCGACGGCCCCGCCGCCGGCGCCGGTGAAGGGGGCTAAGCCGGTTGCAAAGCCTTCGCCGGCCAAGCCCCATGCTGAGGCGCATCAAGGTCACTAGGCATGCGGCGGGTTGTGTCGCCGCAGTTGGCCTAATAGCCGCGTGCTCCGCTTCCCGTGAGGATCATTGCGCGCTTTGCCACCCAAGTTGGTCGCCGAAGCGATTGCCGGGGAAGACGCAACATGCAGCGCGCGAGCGGTTGGGAGGAGCCCAGACATTGAGACAATTGGGGCGACGAGGATTCACGCGATCCTCTTCTCCGCCGCATCAGTGGGCTGCCCTAACCTCGTCCGCCGTCAGGGCGCCAGCAGCCCGAAAGCGGGCGTAATAGTTGTCGTAGACTTGGTTCAACACCCGGTTCGAGCCAGCCTCCGCTTTCTTTCGGATTATATAGTCCAGCACCGTAGCTCCATCCACATTGTCGATTTGGTTGAGGTCGACTTTCCAGACGCGGAGAGCATCGTCCAGGAATGGCTGCGACTGTCGCGCCACGGCAAGCTTCAAAAGATTACTATTTGTTGGATAAAAATTGATGCGTGCGCAGAGTAGTCTAGGCATGTTCGAGTTTATAAAATCTCGAACTTTGTGTTTCACAGTATTCTCGTCGTCACTCTGTATGACGCCGCTTTGCTGATAGAGCATTGTCTGATACTGATAAACAATGCTTTCGTGGAATGGTTCAAGTTCAAGAGTCTGACTCTCTACGGAGCTGCAGAGATTTTCGACTGTGAAGCTCGAATGCGGCGCTTGGGAAATTAGCGCTGCCCCGGCCACGACCATAGGAACGATGAATGACATTGGACCTTATCGGCTAGAATACTCAATTGACAATGTGCTGCTTTGCAGAAGCCGACGCAAGAAAAGGACCTGCGATCAGGTGTCATACGTCATCGATTTTTGACGTCACCGGGATTGGGAAGCGCTGCGGCCGCCCCGCCGAGAAAAACGCTTCGACCTAAGAGCATCTTTTCGGGTTCGGACAGTTCTTTTAGCTGAAGAAAGGCGTGGCCCAGAAGCGGTGGGGCTCGCTGCACGCCCTCGCCGCCGGGCTCGGAGGCCAGGGCACCGTCGGGGTGGTGGGCCAGGCTAGCGGCGAAGGCCTGAGCCTTGCGGGCTAACCGTCGCGTTGGGCCTAGCTACGCATTGCGGGCCATAAGGCCGCCGTCGACGGGGATGGTGACGCCGGTGATGTAGCTGGCGGCGGGCAGGCAGAGGCTGACGGTCATGTGGGCCACTTCCTCGGGCGCGCCGTAGCGGCCCATGGCGGTGCGGCGCTTGGCGAAGGTCTGCTTGTCGGCGTCGGGGACGTTCGAGGTCATGCCGGTGTGGATCGGCCCCGGGCAGATGCAGTTGACGGTGATCCCCTCGCGGCCGAGTTCGACGGCCAGGGCGCGGGTCAGGCCGGTGACCCCGGCCTTGGCGGCGGCGTAGGGGCTGTCGCGATTGGTGGCGCCCAGGGCCTCGGTGGAGGCGATGTTGACGATGCGCGCCGCCTTGGACCTGCGCAGGTGGGGCAGGGCCGCGCGGATGATCCGCTGGTGCGAGGTGAGCAGGACGTTCACCGCCCGGTCCCAGATGAGGTCGTAATGATCCTCGTCATCGATGGGACAGAAGGCCGAGATGCCGGCGTTGTTGATGACGATGTCCAGGCCGCCGAAGCGCTCGGCGACCTCGGCGACCACGGCCTTGATGCGGTCCTTGTCGGAGACATCGAAGGCCCAGGCGACGGCCGAGCCGCCGGCCGCCGTGATCCCGTCAGCGACGGCCTGGGCGGAGGCCGCGTCATAGTCGGTGACCGCCACATGGGCGCCCTCGGCGGCCAGGATCTCAGCGGTGGCCTTGCCCATGCCCGAGCCGGCGCCGGTGACCAGGGCGATGGAGCCCTTGAGCGAGCGGGACAGGGTCATGACAGGGACAGGCCCCCGTCCACCACCAGGGTCTGGCCGCAGACATAGGCCGCCAGCGGCGAGGCCAGGAAAAGGCAGGCGCCGGCCATGTCGGCCGGGGTGCCCATGCGGCCTTGCGGGATGGCGCGCAGGGCGCCGGCCAGGCGGTCAGGATGGTCGGTGGTGACGGCGGTGAGCTTGGTGGCCACCAGGCCTGGGGCCAGGCCGTTCACGCGGATGCCTTCAGGGGCGAGGGCCTCGCCCAGGGTCTTGGTCAGGCTGACGGCGCCGGCCTTGGAGGCGGCGTAGGCCGGGTTGCCCTTGTTCGACTGGAAGCCGGAGACGGAGCTGACGATGACGATCGAGCCCTTGGCCTTGGCGAGCTTGCCGCGGAAGGCCATAGAGCAGTCCATGGGGCTGTTCAGGTTGACGGCCATGACCTTGTCCCAGCCCGGCGGCTCGAACTCGCCGCGCTTGTAGACCACGGTGCCCTGACAGTTGATCAGCACGTTCAGCGCCGGGATCTTCTCGGCGGCGGCGGTGATCTGGGCGCGGTCGGCGACGTCGACGTAGTCGTAGACGAGGCCGGTGAGGTCGGAGCCTTCGACGCCGTCATAGTCGCTGGCGTTTGGGCGCGTGCCCCAGACGTGGACCGTGGCGCCGCGGTCCTTGAAGGCGTGGGCCACGCCGTTGCCGATGCCGCTGGAGCCTCCGACCACCAGGACGACCTGGCCGGTGAAATCGAGTTCGGACATATGGAGGCTCCCTGACAGACGCCGCGTCTCCCGCGCGGCCGGGTGGGACCTTGGCGGGCGGCGCACATCGCGACAAGTCTGACGCAGGGTGAGCACCCCGCGTTTTCTGTGGTGTCGCCGAACGGCGGTCTCAACTTTCCGCTTGCGGAGCGGGAGTGTTCGGGCTCGATGCGTCACCTGTTACAGCGCGGCCGGGGGGCGGGCGTCTTCCAGCTTGTGGTACGCAAACGCCGTGGAGGATGCCCCATGCGGAAACTCGCCCTGATGTTCTCGGTCTGCGCCCTGGCGCTCAGCGCCCCGGCCTTCGCCGAGGAGGCCAAGCCGGCGCCGGCCAAGGAGGCCGCCAAGGCGCTCGACGCCGTCAAGGCGCCGGTGGAGGAGCAGGCCAAGACCAGCCGGGGCTCCGTCACCATCGCCGGCAAGGCGGTGGCCTATACGGCGACGGCCGGGACCCTGACCCTGCGCGACGACGACGGCAAGCCGACCGCCAGCATGTTCTACGTCGCCTATGTGGCCGACCGGGCCAAGGGCGGGGCCGAGCGTCCTGTGACCTTCTTCTACAATGGCGGGCCGGGGTCCTCGTCCATGTGGCTGCACATGGGCTCGTTCGGCCCGGTGGTGGTGAAGACCGAGGCGCCGAACCCGGCCAAGCCCGCGCCGTTCCAGATCGTCTCCAACCCCGACAGCCTGTTGGACAAAACCGACATCGTGTTCATCGACGCGGTGGGCGCCGGCTATTCGCGGCCCCTGATCGACAATCCGGGGCCGAAGTTCTGGGGCGTGGACCAGGACATCGACGCCTTCGCCCGCGGGATCACCCGCTATGTGACCATCAACAACCGCTGGAATTCGCCCAAGTACCTGTTCGGCGAGAGCTACGGCACGACCCGCTCGGGCGGGCTGGTGGCCAAGCTGCAGGACCAGGGGATGCAGTTCAACGGCGTGGTGCTGTTGTCCTCGATCCTGAACTACGGGGTGCGCAGCCCGGGCTTTGACCGCATCTACCAGACCTATCTGCCGAGCTATGCGGTGACGGCGGCCTATCACAACAAGCTGGCGACCAAGCCCGCCAACCTCGACGCCTTCCTGAAGGAGGTGCGTGACTACGCCAACGGGCCGTACGCGGCGGCCCTGGCCAAGGGCACGGACATCTCGGAGGCCGAGGCGGCCGCGGTGGCTCAGAAGCTGTCGGCCTATACCGGGCTTTCGGTGGAGTTCCTGCGCCAGGCCGACCTGAGGGTGGACCTGTCGCGGTTCCGCAAGGAACTGCTGCGCGACCAGCGCCGCACGGTGGGCCGGTTGGACAGCCGCTTCATCGGCATCGACGTGGACGCGGCCGGCGAGGAGCCGGAGTACGACGCCTCCGACGTCCAGGTCTCGGGCCCCTACATCGCGGCGGTGAACAGCTATCTGCGTGGGACCCTGGGCTACCAGACCGACCTGACCTACTTCCCCTCGGCGCCCGGCGTGAACCAGGCCTGGGACTGGCGGCACAAGCCGCCGGGCGGCGGGCGCACCCTGCCGGTGGCCAACACCGCCCTCGATCTGGCCTCGGCCATGCGGGAGAACCCGAAGCTGAAGGTCTACGCCCTGAACGGGCTCTATGACTTCGCCACGCCGTTCTTCGGCACGGAGTACGACGTGGCCCACATGCAGCTGGATCCCAGCCTGCGCGGCAATGTCCGCTTCGCCTACTATCCGTCCGGACACATGGTCTATCTGAGCCTGGACCAGCTGACCCACATGAAGGCCGACGTGGCCAAGTTCTACGACGACGCGGCCCGCTGAGGCCAATTGGGGGGAATGACCATGCGCAACGGATTGAAGGGCCTGCTGCTGGCGGGCGCACTGGCGATGTCGGCGAGCGCCGCCCTGGCGGAGGCCTATGACGCCAAGGCGATCGCCGAGCTGAAGCAGGAAGCCCTGGCCGGGGTCGAGGCGCGCGCCAAGCTCAGCCAGGTGATGAACGACCAGATCTTCTCCTACGGCGAGCTGGCCTTCCAGGAGTTCGAGACCTCCAAGTACCTGACCGACGTGCTGGAGAAGAACGGCTTCAAGATCCAGCGCGGGGTGGCGGGCCTGCCCACCGGCTGGACGGCGACCTGGACCAACGGGACCGGCGGGCCGGTCATCGCGCTGGGCAGCGACATCGACTGCATCCCCAAGGCCTCGCAGAAGCCGGGCGTGCCCTGGCATGACCCCATCGTCGCGGGCGCGCCGGGCCATGGCGAGGGCCACAATTCGGGTCAAGCCCTGAACGTGGTCGCCGCCCTGGCGGTCAAGGACCTGATGATCAAGCACAAGATCGCCGGGACCCTGGTGCTGTGGCCGGGCGTGGCCGAGGAGCTGGTGGCTGGCAAGGCCTTCATGGTCCGCGACGGCGTGTTCAAGGGCGTGGACGTGACTATCTTCACCCACGTGGATTCCAACCTGGTGACCACCTGGGGTCAGCCGTCCGGCACCGGCAATGTCTCGGTGAAGTACACCTTCCATGGCGAGGCGGCCCACGCCGCCGGCGCGCCCTGGCGCGGGCGTTCGGCCCTGGACGCGGTCGAGCTGATGGACATGGGCTGGAACATGCGCCGCGAGCACCTGCGGCCCGAACAGCGCAGCCACTATGTGATCACCGACGGCGGCGACCAGCCCAATGTCGTGCCGCAGGAAGCCACCGTCTGGTACTTCTTCCGCGAGCAGACCTTCGACAACATCAAGAAGAACTACGCGCTGGGCAACAAAATCGCCGACGGCGCGGCGCTGATGACCGACACCACGGTGGACCACAAGGTGGTCGGCACCGCGGCCCCGCAGCACTTCAACAAGCCCATGGCCGAGGCCGCAGACCTGAACATCCAGGCGGTGGGCCTGCCGGCCTGGACGCCGGAGGAGCAGGCCTTCGCCAAGGCCGTGCAGCGCAACATCGGCGCGCCGGAGAAGGGGCTGGACACCAAGCTGACCGGGCTGGAGCCGCCGAAGGAAAAGCCTGAGAGCGGTGGCTCTGACGACATCGGCGACATCAGCTGGAACATGCCGACCATCACCATCCGCTATCCGGCCAATATTCCGGGCCTGCCCGGTCACCACTGGGCCAATGCGATCTCGATGGCGACACCGATCGCCCACAAGGGCGTGCAGGCGGGCTCCAAGGTGATGGCGATGACGATTGTCGACCTGCTCACCAAGCCGGAACTGGTCACGGCGGCCAAGGCCTATTTCAAGGACGTCCAGACCAAGGACCAGAAGTACGTGCCGATGCTGGAGGCGAGCGACAAGCCGCAGATCCAGATCAACACCGAGACCATGGCCAAGTTCCGTCCGGAGATGGCCAAATATTATTACGATTCAAAGAAGTACCCGACCTACCTCGACCAGCTTGGCATCAAGTGGCCGCCGGCCCAGCTGACGCCGCCGGCGCAACCCAAGTCGGAGTAGGGGATCAGGAGGCGGCGGGGCTGCGATAGACCAGGTAGCCCCGCTCCACCATCCGCCGCATGGCCTCATAGACCTCGGTGAGCTCCTCATAGGCCTTGCGCAGGTCGGCGAGGCGTTGGGACTGTGCGGCGTCCAGATGGACCTTCTCGCTCATGGCCAGAGCCTCCTTGACCCACTGGGCCCGGGCGCTGGCGGCGGCGACGGCGATGCGCTGGAACTTCTGGGCGTCGGCGTGGCCGAGCATGGCCCCGACCACCTCCTTGTTGGAGGCGTAGGCGGTGTAGTCGATCTGCTCAAGCTGGCCGCGCAGGCGGCGCTGGGCGGCGGTGTCTTCGGAAACGTCAGGCACGAAGTGGTCCTGCGAATAGCGCTTGAAGCTGCTGACCTTGGTGGACATGGGCGTCCTCCCATTGCGGCTCGTTCCGGAGCCATTTGGGAAGAGGCTAACCTATTGTGATTAAGGGCTGATTTAAGCAGGGCATCTCGTTCGCTGGACGTCGTGCCGGCCGTCTGTCCCCCAAAGGAGGACACAAAGGAGATGAAGTCAGCAAAGGACACAAAGGCGCGCCCTGCGCGCGGTGCGACACTGGATGAGCGGTTGGACCGGGCCCCTTTGTGTCCTTCGCGCCCCTTTGTGATCTTCGTGTCCTACTAGGGCCTCACCGTTGGCGAGGCGGTCGCCAGGGTCAGGATCGCCTGCGCCAGCCTTTCGCCGAGGTCCGGAGCGTATTGCGGGAAAAGGTGGGGCTCGATGGCCTCGACTTCCATCAGGAGCCAGCCGCCGCCGTGGGGCACGAGGTCGACACGGGCGGCCAGGGGCTGGACGGGCAGGGCGTCGATGAAGGCCTGGCCGACGGCGATCTCGGCGGCTGAGGCCTGGTGCGCGTGTTCGGCCCCGCCGTGCATGACGTGGATGCGGTAGTCGCCGGCGCCGGCGGTCTTGCGCACGGCGTGGGAATAGGCGCCGCCGGCGAAGATCAGCGAGACCTCGCCCCAGGTGGAGATCTCCGGGATCAGGGGCTGGGCGAACCGGTCGGGCTCGAGCACCTGGCCTCTGGCGTCAGCGAGGGCGATGCGCGCCTGGCCAAAGCCGGAGGAGCCGACCACGGGCTTCAGCACCAGCTCATCAGCGCCCAGCCGCTCGAAGGCCTCCTCCAATGGGATCGCGGTGTCGGTGAACAGGCTCGGAATGACCGGCAGGCCCTTGGCCGCCAGTTCGCGCAAGTAGAGCTTGGACAGGTTCCAGCGGACAAGCGTCGGATCATTGGCCACCCGGCTCACCGCCTGGGCGCGGTCCAGGAAGGCCAGGAACTCGGCCTCGTGGTCGGTATAGTCCCAGCAGGTACGCAGGAAAATCAGGTCGAAGGCGGTGGGATCGCAGGCGCGCCAGTCGACCTCGGTGAGTTCAAGGCCTCGCGCCGCGAAGGCCGGGGTGAAGGCTTCGAGCTCGCGGTCGTGCTCATAGGCGTCCACGCGCCGCTTGGGCGTCGTGGTCAGGACGTCGGCGCAGGCGAGGTAGGCGACCTTCATGCCGCCCGGCTTAGCCTAGCTGGCGGCGGGCTTCCAGCCGGTGGCCGTGGCGGTGAGCAGCATGACCAGGTCGGCGTCCTTGCGGCCCAGGGCCTGGACCACATCGCGCCGGGACTTGGCGAGGTCGCGCTGCGCCTGGACCACGGACAGCAGCGTTCCGCCACCGAGCTCGTAGGCGGCGCGGGCGTCCTTCAGCCGGTTTTCCTGCGACTGCTGGACGCGGGTCAGGGCGGCGATGGCCTTGTCGTCCTCGGCCAGGGCGGACAGGGCGTCGGCCACCTCGACAAAGGCGCGCAGGACGACGCCGTTGTAGCGGGCGAGCGCCGCGCGGGCTGAGGCCTCGGCGGCGCGCTTGTTGGCCTTCAGCCGGCCGCCGTTAAACAGCGGCGCGGCGAGATTGCCGGCCAGGCTCCAGCCGGTGGAATCGTAGCGCAGGATGTCTTCCGGATGGATGGTGCCCTGGGTCAGGTTGGCCGACAGGCGGATGTCCGGATAGAGGGCCGCGGCGGCGACGCCCACCTCGGCGGTGGCGGCGTGCAGCTCGGCCTCGGCGGCCTGGATGTCCGGACGTTGGCGGACCAGGGTCGAGGGCAGGCTGAGCGGCAGGTCGGCGGGCCGGGTGAAGTCAGAGAGCGCAAAGTCGGGCGCGGTCCAGTCTGCGGGCGCCTTGCCCACCAGCAGGGCCAGCTGGTGGCGGGCGGCGGCGAGGTCGCGGGCGATGGCCGGGCGTTGGGCCTCGTCGCGGGCCAGGTCGGCGCGGCCGACGCTGAGGTCCGAGGGCGCGGCGCCGCCCAGTTCCTGGGCGCGGTCGACCATGGCCAGGGTGCGCTGATCGTCGGCGATGACGGCGTCCAGGGCGTCCAGCTGGGCGCGCAGGGCGGCGATACGCAGGGCCTGCAGGGCGATGTTGCCGGACAGGGACAGGTAGGCGGCGTCGGCGCGGGCGGTCTCGGCCTGGACGCGGGCGCGGGCGGCCTCCAGCCGGCGTTTGCCGCCGCCGAACAGGTCGAGGTCATAGGCCACCCCGGCGCCCACCGAATAGAGGTTGATGGTCGGGCTGGGGAAGCCGGCGAAGCCGAAGGACGCGGTGTTGATCCGCTCGCGCATCGCGCCGGCTGTGGCGCTGGCCTCTGGGCCGAGGGCGCCCTGCGCCGCGCCGGCCTGCTCGCGCGCCCGCTGGAGGGTGGCG
>NZ_JBHTLQ010000050.1:0-25078 GCF_042679085.1 Phenylobacterium conjunctum
ACGGCGGCCGCGCCGACGACCGCGGCCGGGCGCGCGGGGCGCGGCTTCTTCGCCGGCCGGCGCAGGGCGGTGTAGGGGATCGGCCCTTGCGGATTGACCGCCGGCCCAGACGAGGGGGCTTTGTCCTGGGCGCCTGACGCGGCGGGGACAAGGAGCATCGCGGCCAGGGCGGCGAGAAGGGTCTTGACGGCAGGTCGCATTCGCAAAGGCAGGTCGCTCGGGCTCGAAAGTGCGGCGGAACGCACTTGTAGGGCGCCGGGCGAGGGCGTCAAACCACCGGGCGGACTATCCGCCCTTCGTGGGCGGCGCCGGGAAGGCGTAGAGCGGCAGCATGGGGCGCAGTTCCGGGCCGATATAGACCTGCGGTTCCGACGGCGGCTTCATGCCTTCCTTCTGCTCCCGCTGGGCCACGCAGGTCCGAACCGCCGCCGCCAGGCCCGGAAAGTCCTTGGCCAGCGGGGTCGACTGCAGGAAGCAGTCGTCGAAATAGGGATACTTGTCAGCCTCGCCACAGCCGAACGAGGTCCGGTCCGGCCGCGCGGCGGTCAGCACCATCCGGTTGGGCGTGGCCAGACTCGGGATGAACACCCCGGAGAAGCAGGCCGAGATCACCACCACGGTCGGGCGCGCGCCGCAGGTGCGGTCGAGCATGGCGCCCAATATGGCCGGTGGCAGGATGGTCTGGTCCACCACCACCCCGGTCGGCGCGCCATGGCTGGAGAAATAGACCAGGCAGCCGTCGGGCTGCTTGGCTGTCAGTTCGGTCAGGCCCTCATAGATGGTCCGGGGATCGGACTTGGCCAGGCCCGGCGTCTTGTAGCGTTCCGGCCGCACCGAGAACTGGCGCAGGTTCTCGCGGGGAAAGCCGATCCGCTCCAGCTCGCCGGCCACGTCGCGGCGGGCGTTGTCGAAGGCTTCGGAGGGGCCGCCGGAATGGGCGTGCCAGTCGCCGGCCACCACCACGGCCGCCCAGTTGGCGAATGGGCCGGACGCAGCGGCTGGAGCGCTCCAGGCGAGCGTGGTCGCGGCGAGGATCAGGGTCAGCAGGCGGGAAAGCCCGGGCCGACCCATCGCCTTACTTCTTGTAGCTCTGGAAGGGGGTGGGCACTGCCGTTCCGGTAGCCTTGGCCAGCAGCCGGCCTTCGGCGTCATAGAGCTCGCCCTCGGTGAAGGCGATGGTGCGGCCCCACTTGGCCACCTTGCCGACCCCGCGGATCACGCCGGGCATGGCGGGGCGGAAGAAGGTGGTCTTCATCTCGGCCGTCGGCGCCACATGGGTCATGCCGGAGGCGACCATGCAGGCCACGCTCATGCACTCGTCCAGCATGGCGCACAGGTAGCCGCCCTGGATCTGCTTCATGGGATTGAGCAGCAGCTCGGCCTTGGCGTCGAAAGCCACCTCGACCATCTTCTGCGCCTGGTTCACCGAGACCATGCGGAAGCCCAGGGTCTGGGAGCCGGTGGGCTGGTTCTTGGAGCGCAGGAAGCGGGCGAGGATCGCCTCGTCGGTCAGGGCTTCCGGCGCATCGGCCGCGACGTCGGTCATGATCTACTTCTTACGGAAATGGTCGAGGGACACGACATTGGGCGCGTCCGGGTCCACGGGCGCCTCGGGGGCGGGCTCGGCCGCCTCGGCCGGCTCGGCCTTGGCCGTCGCCGGGGTCTCGAACTGCAGCAGGAACTGCACGCTGGGATCATAGAAGCGGGTCAGGGCCGCATAGGGCACGCTGAGGCGCTTGGGCTGGCCGCCGAACTTCAGGGTGACGGTGAAGAAGGTCTCGCCCGGCGCCAGGTCCCAGTACTGGTGCTGCAGGACGATGGTCATCTCGTCCGGGTACTTGGACAACAGGTCGACCGGACCGGACACGCCCGGGGCGTCGGTCTTGAAGGTGATATAGAAATGGTGCGCGCCCGGCAGGCCTTCCGGCGCCGCGGCCCGCTTCAGGGCGGCCTTGACCACGCCGCGCAGGGCCTCCTGGGCCATGGCCTCGTAGTGCATCTGGTCTTGGGCCGGCGGGTCCTGGGCCATGGGGTCTCCGAACATTCCTGGCCGCCAGCGTAACGCGTCGCGCACGCCGCGCAAGGCGTGGGGCGAACGAATGCGCGGGGAAGGAAAGTGGAGGGGTTCTGTTGCCAGGCCCCCTCCGAGCCCCGCCTAGGGGAGCTAAACCCCCTAGGGCTTTATGATGAAATCAATCTGACGCTTACGCGGCCAGACGGACTTCTTCAGCGAAGTTATCGTTCGCATTTAGATCAAGACCCGAAACGGTGGGTCAGGCCGGGTGAAAGCAACACCTTTACACGTCTGTCGATGCTGATCGGCCCCGTGCTCCCGCAGCGACAACCTGCCGGGAGGATTTGGTGGAGCCGCCGGGAATCGCACCCGGGTCCAGTCCGCTTATTACGTGCGCGTTTATCACCATAGTCCGGCGAACCGGACGCTTCGGATATAGGCGATCAGCGGGGCGATTTGAAGGCGCGCCGTTCGCGATGCGCGGACGGACGGGCGGATTTCGCGGACGGCCACCTGGCCTTCGCCAGCGGGTTCGCGCTCCAAAGCCTTGCCGGGATAGGGTTTGCGCAGGTCGCCACCCCAACCTCGGGTCTTTCCATGAAGAACTTCGCCTACGCCGCCCGTCCCCTGATGGAGGACTTCTTCTCCACCCTGGTCTTCGTCGTGCTGAACGCCTTGCACGTGGATGTCCGTATCGCCGTCGCCTGCGCGGCGGCCATCGGGGTGGCCCAGGTGGCGTGGCGTCTGGTCCGCCGCCAGCCGGTGGCGGCCCTGCAGTGGATGTCGCTGGGCCTGGTGCTGGTGTTCGGCGCCGCCAGCTATTTCACCCATGACCCGCGCTTCGTGATGGTGAAGCCCTCGATCATCTATGTCGTGGTCGGCGGGGCCATGCTGCAGAAGGGCTGGATGCTGCGCTACATGCCGCCCATCGCCCAGGGTCACGGCGATCGTCTGATGACCGCCTTCGGCTATGTCTGGGCCGGCCTGATGTTTGTCAGCGCCATCGCCAACGCCGTGGTGGCGGTCGCCTACACCGCCCACTGGACCGCCTTCATCGCCATCTTCCCCCTGGCCTCGAAGGTCGTGCTGTTCCTGATCCAGTACGTCGTGGTGCGCATGGCCGTGGTCCGTAGCGTGCGGGCCCAGATGGCGGCGGCGTAAATCCTCCCTCGCCCCGAGGGGAGAGGGGACGCGGTGCGGAGTCGGCCCCTAAGCCGTCGCCCGCGCTTGCGCCGCTTCGCTGAGCAGGCGGTCGACCAGGTCCTGCTTGTAGCGCTTCAGGAGCACATAGGCCCGCTCGATCCGCTCGGGATCGTCCGTCAGCAGCATCTCGATGGACAGGCCGCGCATGGCGGCCATGTGCAGGGTGACCATGTCCTCGATGGCCGCGTCGTCCTCGATGCCCAGCTCGCGGGCGAAGTCGATCATGAACTGGCGCCGGCGCGCCTCGATGGCGTTGAACATCGACGGCAGCTGGGCGGCCAGCTGCGGGTCGGAACGGGCGGCGACCATGATGTCCAGCTTGGCCTTGACCGGCGGGGTCATCTGGGCGCGCCAGACCTTGTCGGTCTGGTCGATATAGTCGGCGCGCAGGTCCACATCATCATTGTGCGGGCGCGGCGCCTGGGGCCGGTCGTCATAGCCCGAGGCGTAGGCCACCACGGCCAGCATCAGGTCCACCTTGGTCGGGAACTGGTGCAGCATGCCGCCGCGGCTGACGCCCGCCTCCTCGGCGATGGTGGCCAGGGTGGTGGCCGAATAGCCCAGGCGGTTCAGGCAGGTGATGGCGGCGTCGATCAGGCGGGCGCGCATGGCGGCCGTCCGCTCCGCCTGGCTGCGGCGGGGCGTCTTGATCGCCTGGGGTAGGGTGTCCGCCATCGGGGTTCCTCGGTTCACCATGATGCTCAACGCATAATCGGTCCAAGGCAACCGTGCCGTGGCGGAAAGGCGCCGGCGCGGCGACCAGGGCCGCGCCGGCGAGAGGGCCAGCATGCCTCACGGCGCCGCTGGGGAGGACCTCTGGAATTCGAACCAAGCGTGGGCGCGGGACGCGGCGAAAGCCGCGCCCCAGCGCCTCAGGTGTTGAGGACGTCCGGCGGCGTGCTCCGAAATAAGAGCCGCCATGGCGCCGGGCCGTCTCGTCGTCATCTATTCGTCCCTGAAAAGGTCAGGTGCGGCCGAGCTGACGCTCGAACGCGGAAAGTGCAAAAATATCAGTAGTCTAAAGAAATGATGGCCGTCGCTTCCGTCCCGTGTCCGGGTCTTCCGCGCCGGTTCTCGAGAGGGAATGGACCATGCCCGGAGAGCCTCGTCAACAAACAAACCGTCCAATCGGTCTGTGTTTGGATGAGGTCGAAAGAGTGTTTCCCGAACAGCAGCCGGGGAGGTCGAGTTTGACCCTCGAGCCCCAGATTGGGGGCATGTTTTTCAGCGTGTGATGGTTTGGACCGGGGAGCCCGAGGACCCCTCACCCCGACCCTCTCCCCGCACGGCGGGGCGAGGGGGCGTCGCCGCCTCAGATCGCTTCGCCGCCGCGGGTGATGGACAGGACGCCGGTGCGCGACAGCTCCACTAGGCCCAGCGGCCGCATCAGGTCCACGAACTTGTCGATCTTCTGGGAGGCGCCGGTCAGCTCGAAGATGAAGCTGTCGATGCCGGTGTCCAGCACCTTGGCGCGGAAGATGTCGGCGATGCGCAGGGCCTCGACCCGGTCGGCGCCCGTGCCCTTGACCTTCACCAGGGCTAGCTCGCGTTCCAGGCCGTTGGGGTCGCGGGTGATGTCCTGGACGTGGCGGGCGGCGACCATCTTGGTCAGCTGAGCCTCGATCTGGGCCAGGACGTGGGGCGCGCCGCGGGTGACGATGGTCACCCGGCTGGTGTGGGCCCGGCGGTCGGTCTCGGCCACCGTCAGGCTCTCGATATTGTAGCCCCGGGCCGCGAACAGCCCGACCAGCCGGTGCAGGACGCCCGGCTCGTTGTCCACCAGGATGGCGAAGGTGGCGAGGCTCTCGGCTTCCTCGGCGTGGGCGAGGTCGTAGACGGAGGCGGGTTGGGCGTCGGACATGGCGGCGGTCCTGGAGACAATGACGTGGCCCGACCTGTCACATGCTGGCCTTCGCCGCAACCGGGCGCGTCAAATCCGGGCGTCGCGCCGGGGGGATTGCGCCCAGGGTGGGGCTGGTCCACTAGGGCGGGATGGTGAAAACCGATGACCCTGTGGGAGCCGCCGGAGCCTGTCCGGCGTGCGGCGGGATCCTGGCTGCGGGGCGTCACGCCTGGCTGTTCCGGTGCTGCGACTGCGGCCTGCTGCATGCGGCCTTTCCCGTGGACATTCCCCAGACGGCCGGCGGCGACCTGGTGGACGAGAGCCGCCGCGAGGCCGGGCTGGAAGCCGTGCGCGAGCGCAACAACACCCGCCTGCTCGAGGCGTTGAAGGCCATGTCGCCGGCGGGCGCGCGCCTGCTGGACGTGGGCGCGGGGCCGGGATTCCTGCTGCAGCACGCCGCCCGGCTGGGCTTCGTGGTCGAGGGGATCGAGCCGGACGCCAATGTCATCGCCACCGCCCGCGATCGCGGCCTGCCGGTGCGCCACGGCTTCTTTCCCGACGTGCTCGCCCCGGACGACCGCTTCGACGTCATCGTCTTCAATGACGTGTTCGAGCACCTGCCGGATATCACCGCCGCCTTCGAGGCCTGCGCCCGCCACCTGGCGCCGGGCGGTGTCCTGTGCCTGAACTGCCCCAACCGCGACGGCTTCTTCTTCCGGGTCGCCTCAGTTCTGGACCGGCTGGGGATGGGCGGGGCTCATGAGCGGCTGTGGCAGCGGGGGCTTCCTTCGCCGCACCTCTGGTATTTCGCGCCCCGGGACCTGGTCCGCGCCGCGGGTCGCGTCGGTCTGAGGCCTGAGCGCCGGCTCGACCTCGACACCGTGCAGATCAAGGGCCTCTGGAGCCGGATCCGCTGTGTGCGCGATGAGCCTTTGATGCGATCCCTGGCCGCCTACCTGTTTGCGGTGGCCACCTATCCCCTGGCCCGCCTCGCCCCCGCCGATGCGGTGGCCTCGTTCTTCCGCAAGCCCTGATGGCTGTCGGCGATATCCTGCTCTGCGCGGTGTTCGCCGGGACCCTGCCGGTGGGCCAGCTGCTGTTCAAATGGGCGGCCATGAGCCGTGACCCCGACCGCCCGGCCGTGGGCCTGGCGATGCTGACCAATCCGCGCCTGATCCTGGCCGGGGCCTGGTACGGCTTCACCGCCCTGTTCTGGTTCTTCGTGCTCACCCGGGTCGCCTTCAACCGGGCCTATCCCTTCGCCATCCTTGGCTCGGCCCTGGTGCCGGTCCTGGCCCACCTGGTGTTCAAGGAGCCCCTGACCCGGGCCATGCTCGCGGGCTACGCCCTGGTGTTCGCCGGCCTGGCCCTGGTGGTGGGGATTTAGCGCCGGGCCTCAAAAAACCGCTGGCCTTGCCGGCCTCGGGTCCCCGATATCAAGCGCCACAACATCCTTGGGAGGAGCCTCAATGGCCATTTCGCTTTACGACGTCAGCGTCACCAACTTCCTGCAGACCGTGACCGGCGTCGCCGGCTTCCTCGACCGGGGCCTGTCGCACTGCCAGGACAACAACATCGATCCGGAATCCATCGTCGACACCCGCCTGTTCCCGGACATGCTGCCCTTCCGCTTCCAGATCATCAGCGTGGCGCACCATTCCCTGGGCGCGCTCGAGGGCGTGAAGGCCGGCGAGTTCTCGCCGGGGACCAGCCTGCCGCCCCTGTCCTACGTCGAGCTGCAGAAGCTGGTGGCCGACGCCAAGGCTGGCCTGGAGGCCCTGACCCGCGAAGAGGTCGAGGCCTATGAGGGCAAGGAGGTGATCTTCAAGTTCGGCCAGGCCGCCATGCCGTTTACGGCCGAGGGCTTCCTGATGAGCTTCTCCCTGCCGAACCTGCATTTCCACGCCACCACCGCCTACGACATCCTGCGCACCAAGGGCGTGCCGCTGGGCAAGCGTGACTATCTGGGTCCGCTGCGCCTGAAGCGCTGAGGCCGACGTCGGAGATGGGCGTTAGCCGCCCATCTCCGCGATCCGCTCGGCCACCCTGGCCGGGTCGATCTGGCTGATCAGGCGGGCCACGTCGATGGACCCGCCGGCCTTGCCCGCCGTGGGCGAGGCGCTGCGGCTGCGTCCGACCTCGTGCTGCATCCGGGTCACGAAATCCTTCAGGGCGTCCTCAGCCACCAGGCTCAACTGGGCGCGGGTGCGCAGGTCGGCCCCCTCCAGGCGCAAGGCCGCCTGATGCGCCGCCACCAGGTCATCCAGGATCGCCGGCCGCCGCCCTTGATAGGCCCGCGGCTTGCCCCGCCCATAGCCGCCCCAGGGCCGGTTGCGGAAGAACATCCGGCCCTGTTCGACCAGGATCGAGGTCGCAAAGATCACCTCGGTGAGCCGCCGCCGGGCCTCGTCGGGCGGGATGCGCCCCGGCGGCAGGGCGGCCAGCAGCACCAGGCTCTGCAAGGCCGTGATCGCCTGGTCCGCCCAGGCCTGGACATCCTCGCGCCGTAGGGCCTGCTCGCGCCAACGCACCACCGCGCCGCCCACGGTCAACAGGCCGATCACCGCCGAGACCACGGCGGCCACGCCTTCCCAACTGGCGATCGTCGACAGGTTCACGCCGCGCGCCCCTCTTCCCAGGCCTCCACCTTAGCGACGCGGGCGCACCTTGTCCGTCCGATCCTGTCGGACCTGTGCGCCAGCCTGCGTCTTCCAAGACAGAGCCCGTCATGCGACGGATGCTGAAGGAGGACACCCCATGACCCGCTACGCCATCGCCGCCGCGCCCATCGCTGTTTTGGCCGCCCTCGCCCTGCCGGGCGCCGCCCTGGCCGCCTGCCCGACGGGCCTGCCGCCGGGGGTCTATTGCGGATCTCTGGACCCCGCCGCCGCCGTGGCCGGCGCCTACAAGATGGACGAGACCCACGCCGCCGTTCTCGCGAAGGTCTCCCACATCGGCTACTCCAAGAGCGTCTTCCGCTTTGATACGGCCCAGGCGACCCTGGTCTGGGACCCGGCCGACCTGTCCAAGTCTTCGCTGAAGGCGACCATCGACACCGCCTCCATCACCAGCAATGTCCCGGGCTTCGCCAAGGAGATTTCCGGCCAGTTCCTGAAGGCGGACAAGTTCCCCAAGGCCAGCTTCGTCTCCACCGCCTTCCGCCGTATCGACCCCACCCACGGCGAGATCGACGGCCAGTTCACCCTGGCCGGCGTCACCAAGCCCCTGACCCTGAAGATCGCCCTGGTCGGCGCCGGCAAGGGCTTCGGCCATCCGCGCCTGGGCGCCGAGGCGGTGGGCGTGATGGACCCCCAGGCCTATGGCCTGCCGTCCGTGTTCCTCGACCCCATCGAACTCGTCATCGACGCCGAGTTCGAACGCCAGGACTGACCCCATGCTGCTGATTGGCCAGTACGATTCTCCCTTCGTCCGCCGGGTGGGCGTGGCCCTGCGGCTCTACGGCCTGGCCTTTGAGCACGCCCCCTGGTCCACCTTCGGCGACGCCGAGCGGATCGCCGCCTACAACCCGCTGCTGCGGGTGCCGACCCTGGTAATGGACGACGGCGTCGCCCTGATGGACAGCTTCGCCATCCTCGACGCCCTGGACGAGATGGTCGGTCCCGAGCGGGCCATGATCGCCGCCGCCGGCCCGGACCGCCGCGAGGCCCTGCGGCTCTGCGCCCTGGCCGCCGGCGCCGCCGACAAGGCGGTGTCCCTGGTCTATGAGCGCGCCCTGCGCGGCGAGGGGCTGGCCATGTGGGTCCAGCGCTGCAGCGCCCAGGTCAACGGCGCCCTCGACGCGCTTGAGGCCGCGCGCAAGGGCCGGACCACGCCCTGGCTGTTCGGCGACGGGATCGGCCACGCCGACGTCCTGATCGCCACCATGCTGCGCTTCGTGGGCGAGGCCCTGCCAGGCGCCTTCGACCTCGCCGCCCGCCCGGCGCTCACCGCCCACGCCGCCGCCTGCGAGGCCCTGCCGGCCTTCCAGGAGATCCAGCAGCCCTTCGTGGTTTCGGCAGGCGGCTAGACCTCGCCGGGGCCGGACGGCGCGGGCTTGGCCGGGGCTTTGTCAGGCTGGGCCTTGTACTTCAGGTACAGCTTGTCGCCTTCGATCCGCACGCCCTCCAGGCGGTTGAGGAAACTCATGCCCAGCAGGGACTGGCGCATGGGCGCCTGGTTGATCGAGACCGGCACCTTGTCGAAGCGGATCGGGCCGACCGAGACATTGTCGGCCATGACTTCGGCGCCATAGCCGATCCCGTTGGCGGTCTCGCTGGGGCGGTCGAACTTCAGGGTCTTCGGGTCATAGCCCAGGCGTTCGGCGTCGGCGGGCGATAGCACGATGTCCGAGGCCCCGGTGTCGACCAGGAAGCGCACCGGCTTGCCGTCCAGCTGGCCGACCACCATGAAGCCGCCGCCCTCGTCGGCGGTGACCACCAGTTCAGAGGTGCGGGTTGTGACCGGCCGGCCGCCCGAGACCTCGGCCAGGACCCTCTGCCCCATGTCCTGCAGCTCGCCGCGATAGGCGTAGCCCATCAGCAGACCGACCACGAGCGCGCCCCAGATGGTGATGTGGCGCAGGGCCTGGCGCCAGGCGATGGGGCCGGCGCGCAGCAGGGCGGCGGAGAGCAGCACCGCAAACCCCAGGCCGCGGATCGCCCACATCCAGTCCTCGTCCGTACTGACCGCGCCGGGATAGGCGGCGGCCAGGCCGAAGACCATGGCGCAGATGGCGGTCATCAGCCCGATCCACAGGGCGACCCGCAGGCCGGACACGGCCCGCGGGGCCTCGGCGGGCGCGCCGCGCGGCCAGACCGTGCGCGCCGGCGTCGGTGGGGTGGGAACCAGCGGCTCCTTGTCGCCCTTCCGGGCCTTGCCCTCGACGGGATCGCGCGGCCCCCAGGGCCCGGACGTGTCGCTCATGATGCTCGCAAGGTGTCGGTGGATGTCGGGGGCAATGTAGTCCCCCCAAGCCGCTTGCGGGAGGGGGCGCAGCAGCCCCCAAGCAACCCTCAGTCTTCCGCCAGCCCGCTGATCGCCGTCATCAGGGCGTCCACGGTCACCGGCTTGGCCAGGAACGCGTCGGCGCCGGCGGCGAAGGCCTGGTCGCGGTGGGTGTCGAAGCTGTTGGCGGTCAGCATGATCACCGGGGTGCGCTGGCGCCCGCTGGCCGCCTCAGACGCCCGGATCACCCGGGTGGCGGCCAGGCCGTCCATGTGCGGCATCTGCATGTCCATCAGGATCAGGTCGAAGCCGCCCGCCCCGAAGGCCTCCACCGCCGCGCGGCCGTCCTCGGCCATGGTCAGGGTCACCCCCAACGGCTCCAGCAACAGCTCGATCACCCGGCGGTTCACCGGATGGTCCTCGGCCAACAGGATGCGCAGGCCCTCCGCGTCCAGGGCCTCGGCCTCGGCGTCCGGGGTGGTCTGAGGCGGGGCCGGGTCGGCGGTGCGCGCCAGGGGCAGGGCCAGGACAAAGCGGCTGCCCTCGCCGGAGGCCGAACTGGCCAGCAGGTCGCCGCCCATCAGCCGGGCCAGCTGGCGCGAGATCGACAGGCCGAGCCCGGTGCCGCCGAACCGGCGGGTGATGGACTCATCGGCCTGGGTGAAACGCTCGAACAGCCGCGGCAGCACCTCCGGATCAATGCCGATCCCGGTGTCGACCACCGCGATGGTCACGGCCGCGGGGCCGCCGTCGGCGCTGTCCTCGACCTGCAGGGTGACGGTGATGCCGCCGGTCTCGGTGAACTTCACGGCGTTGGCGACCAGGTTGGAGACCACCTGGCGGATGCGCCCGGCGTCGCCCAGGAACCAGCCCTCCGCCCCCGCCGCGCTCTCCAGGCGCAGGGACAGACCCCGGTCCTCGGCCTTGCCGCGCAGCACCTCGACGGCCTGGCGCACCTGGTCGACCAGATCCAGCGGCTGGGCGGCGACAGCCACGTGGCCGGCCTCCACCTTGGACAGGTCCAGGATCTGCGACAGGATCCCCTCCAGCGCGACGCTGGAGCGGCTGATGATCTCAACGAGCTCCTGCTGACGGTCGTCCAGCCGGGTCTTGCCCAGGGCGTCGGCCAGGGCGATCACCCCGTTCAGCGGCGTACGCAGCTCGTGGCTGACATTGGCCAGGAAGTCGGACTTGGCCTGGTTGGCGGCCTCGGCGCGGACCTTGGCCTCTATCAGGCTCAGCTCGGTGCGCTTCTGCTGCGACATGTCCTCGATGATGGACCAGATGTACTGGGCTCCATCGCTGCCGGTGACCCGCGCCCCGCTCAACAGGATCGGCACGCGCGAGCCGTCCTTGCGGATGTATTCCTTCTCGAACGGGGTGTAGCGGCCGGTGCGCGCCATCTGCTCCAGGGCCGACTGCTCGGCCTCCAGATAGTCGTCCGGCGTCAGCACCCAGTAGTCGAGGTTGCGCAGTTCCTCGGCCGCGTAGCCGACGATGCGCAGGAACGCCGCGTTGAACTCCACATAGCGCCCCTCCATGTCGGTCAGGGCGATGCCGACCGAGGACAGCTCGAACAGGTTGCGCAGCTTCTCCTCGCTGGCCCTGAGCGCGGCCTCGGCCTGTTTGCGCTTGGTGATGTCCGAGGCGACGCCCAGATAGCCGGTGATCGCGCCGGCCTCGTCGCGCAGGGCGGTGACGCTCAACAGCACCGGGAAGTGGGAGCCGTCCCGGCGGACATAGGTCCACTCATGCTCGTTCGGCTGGCCCTGGTCGGTCTTGGCCACGAACACGCGAAAGCCGGGCTCCAGCGGCGTCCCCAGCTCGGCCCCGAACTCCAACGCCCGGGCCTCGACCTCGGCGCCCAGGTGGAACACTTCCGGAGAGCGCAGCCCGACCAGCTCGGCGGCCGTCCAGCCCAGCATGGCCTCGGCGGAACGATTGAACTCGGTGATGATCCCGTCCGGCGTCGTGGCGATGATCGCGTAGGCCGCGTGATCCAGGATGGCGGACTGCAGCCGCAACCGCTCCAGGACGTCCGTCTCCACGGATGGCGTCGGCACGCGCCCGAATCTCCCCAAACCTCTTAGGGTTGTTGGTAAATCAGCCCGCCAAGCGCGGCTATGCGTCCTGTCCCGAGCATACCGACGGGATTCGACCTCCGCGGCGCGCACCCCCTAAGCCGTCATCCTCCGGCCGGCCGCAGGCCGGTCCGGGGGACCCATGCTGATGTTCAATCTGGAGAGAGGCCGCTTGGAACCCCCGGATCGCCGTTCCGGCGACCGGAGGATGACGTGCAAGCGGAGCGCGGGCGGCCCTAGACCAGCCGCTTGCCGGCGTCGTCGATCACGTCGCCGAGGTCGCGGCCGTCGTCGGCCAGGAGCATTTCGTTGTGCGCCTTGCCCGACGGGATCATCGGGAAGCAGTTCTCGTCCTTGGTGACGCGGCAGTCGAAGATCACCGGGCCGTCATAGTCGATCATCGCTTGCAGCTTCTCGTCCAGCTCCTCCGGACGCTCGGCGCGCAGGCCCAGGCAGCCGAAGGCCTCGGCCATCTTCACGAAGTCCGGCAGGCTTTCCGAATAGGAGTGCGAATAGCGCTCGCCGTGCAGCAGCTGCTGCCACTGGCGCACCATGCCCATCCACTCGTTGTTGAGGATGAAGATCTTGATCGGCAGGCCGTACTGCATGGCCGTCGACATTTCCTGCATCGTCATCTGCACCGAGGCGTCGCCGGCGATGTCGACCACCAGGGCCTTGGGGTGGGCCATCTGCACGCCCAGGGCGGCGGGCAGGCCATAGCCCATGGTGCCCAGGCCGCCGGAGGTCATCCAGCGGTTCGGCTCTTCAAAGTGGAAGTGCTGGGCGGCCCACATCTGGTGCTGGCCGACCTCGGTGGTGATGTAGACGTCGCGGTCCTTGGACAGCTGGTACAGCCGCTCGATGGCGTACTGCGGCTTGATGTACTGGGCGTCCGGCGCATAGCGGAAGGACTGGCGGGCGCGCCAGCCGTCGATCTGGCGCATCCAGTCGGCGATGGCCGCCTTGTCGGTGGCCAGGTTCCGCGATTTCCAGGCGGCTATCAGGTCCTCCAGCACGCTGGCGGCGTCGCCGACGATGCCGATGTCGGCGCGGACATTCTTCGAGATCGACGAGGCGTCGATGTCGATGTGGATCTTCTTCGACATCGGGGCGAAGGCGTCCAGCCGGCCGGTGACCCGGTCGTCGAAGCGCGCGCCGATGGCCACCATGACGTCGCAGTCGTGCATGGCGTTGTTGGCCTCGAAGCTGCCGTGCATGCCGAGCATGCCCAGCCACTGCGGGTCAGAAGCCGGGAAGGCGCCCAGGCCCATCAGGGTCGAGGTGACCGGCGCGCCGGTCAGCTTGGCGAACTCGCGCAGCAGTTCGGCGGCGCGGGGGCCGGCGTTGATCACGCCGCCGCCGGTGTAGAGGATCGGACGGCGGGCGCCGGCGATCAGGGCCGCGGCCTCGGCGATCCGGTTCGGGTCGCCCTTGGTGCGCGGGAAGTAGTTGTGGGCGTAGGCGACGTCCTTCGGACCCTTGTAAGCCGCGCGGCCGAACTGGACGTCCTTGGGGATATCGATGACCACCGGGCCGGGGCGGCCGGACGTGGCGATGTGGAAGGCCTCGTGCATGATCCGCGGCAGGTCGGCCACGTCCTTGACCAGGTAGTTGTGCTTGGTGATCGAGCGGGTGATCCCGATCGTGTCGCACTCCTGGAAGGCGTCGGTGCCGATCAGGTGGGTGGCGACCTGGCCGGTGATGACCACCAGCGGGATCGAGTCCATCAGGGCGTCGACGATGCCGGTGATGGCGTTGGTCGCGCCGGGGCCGGAGGTGACCAGGACCACGCCGGGCTTGCCGGTCGAGCGGGCGTAGCCCTCGGCGGCGTGGGTCGCACCCTGCTCGTGGCGGACCAGGACGTGACGCAGGCGATCCTCGTGGAACAGGGCGTCATAGATCGGCAGCACCGCCCCGCCCGGATAGCCGAAAAGCACTTCCACCCCCTGGTCGACGAGGGAACGGACGACGATCTCCGCTCCGGTCAGGGTGTCCTGGGCGGCGTCGGCTTCGATGGTCTGGTGGGCGGTCATTTCGGAGGGCCTTGGATAGGGCAATAAAAAAGGCCCGCTGGGGGCCTGGGCAAATGCGACCTTTCACGGCTGACGACGAGGTCAGGCCGCGGCGGGTCGCCCTACGAGTACAAGCAGCTTGCGCAACGGATTGCTCCAAACAGGTTGGCGTGGGTCATCGCATGCCCCGATCAGGGCGTCAAGCCAGGGGTGAGGGCAAGAAACTGCCTCCACTGGGCCTCCGGATCGAGGGCCTCGATGCGCGGCCAGTCGGCCATCTGGCCCCGCATCCAGGTCATCTGGCGCTTGGCGTAGCGGCGCGTCTCCATCTGGGCGGCGGCGAGCGCCGTCTCCAGGCTGGTCTCGCCGCGCAGGTGGGTGGCGAACTCGCGGTAGCCCACGGCCTTCAGGGCCGGCAGGGCCGGAGACAGGTTGCGCCCCATCAGGGCCTCGACCTCGGCCAGCACGCCCTGGTCCAGCATGGCCTCCAGCCGGGCGTCGCAGCGGTCGTAGAGGGCGTCCCGGGGCGGGGCGAGGCAGACGGTGGCGTAGCTGTCCGCCGGCAGGGCGCCTGAGGCGTCGGCCTGCCAGTCTGTCAGCGACCGGCCGGTGGCGACGAACACCTCATAGGCCCGGCGCAGGCGCTGCAGATCGCCTGGCGAGATCCTCGATTCTGCTTGCGGATCGCAATCGGATAGTTTGGATCTCAATACAACTTCATCAAGCGCCAAAACCTCCTCGCGGACCTTGGCGGGGATCTGCGGCACCTCGGCCAGGCCCTCGGTCAGGGCCTTGAAGTACAGGCCCGTGCCGCCGACGATCACAGCTGGTCCGTCAAGCCGATCCAGCACCTCCAGCGCCGCGCGCTGCCAGCGTCCGACGCTCCAGCCGTCGGCGGCGTCGGCCACGCCGATCAGGTGATGCGGGACCTCCACGCGCTCCGCCTCGCTCGGCGCGGCGCTGAGGATCGGGATGTCGCGATAGAGCTGCAGGGCGTCGGCGCCCAGGATCTCAGCGCCCGTCTCGCGGGCCAGGCGCAGGGCCAGCGCCGACTTGCCGCTTGCCGTCGGCCCGGCGATCAGCCAGATGCGGCGCGTCATGCAGATCGCTCTCACCCTCGTCGGTCCCGAAGCGGACCAGGTCCAGGCCGCCCTCGGCCGTCTGCCGCAAGCGCTCGCAGCCGCGAAGGCCCGCGTCAAGGAGCCTCGCCCGCTGGGTCCCGGCGCCGTCGACCTCGCGGTCGAGGCCGAGGATCTCGCCGCCGTCCGCGCCGCGGCGCTGGCCGCCGTCGAGGGCCTCGCCGTCGATCTCTGCGCGCAGGCCTGGAATGGTCGCCGCAAGAAGCTGCTGGTCGCCGACATGGACTCCACGATCATCAACGTGGAATGCCTGGACGAGCTCGCCGACTTCGCGGGCAAGAAGGCTGAGGTCTCGGCCATCACCGAGCGCGCCATGCGCGGCGAGCTGGAGTTCGAGGGCGCGCTGCGCGAGCGCGTCGCCATGCTCAAGGGCCTGCCGGTCGCCGACCTGCAGCTGGCCTATGACCAGCGCGTGCGGCTCAATCCCGGCGCGCGGACCTTCGTGCGCACCATGGCCGCCCACGGCGCCCGATGCTGGCTGGTCTCCGGCGGCTTCACCTTCTTCACCTCCCGCGTCGCCGCCGCCGCCGGCTTCCACGCCGATCGCGCCAACACCCTGGGCGAGGCCGCCGGCGCGCTCGACGGCACGGTGGGCGAACCGATCCTGGGCCGCGAGGCCAAGCTCGCCGCCTTGAAGGAACAGGCCGCCGCCGGCGGTCTCGACCTCGCCGAGACCCTGGCCATCGGCGACGGCGCCAACGACCTCGCCATGATCGGCGCCGCGGGCCTCGGCGTCGCCTACCGCGCCAAGCCGATCGTCGCCGCCGAAGCCGACGCCAAGGTCGACCACGCCGACCTCACCGCGCTGCTCTACTTCCAGGGCTATGCGGCCGCGGACTTCGTCACAGACTGAAGCGCGGTGTGATTTCGGGCCGCGCGCGACCTGGGATAGTCAGCCGGCCATGAGCCTGCCGCGCCAACCCATCGCCGTCGTCTTCGACATGGACGGTCTCCTGGTCGACACCGAGACCGTCTATCGCGACGCCATGGCCATGACCGCGCGCGAACTGGGTCACGAGATGTCGCTGGACGTGTTCAGGGCGATGATCGGCCTGCCGGACAACCACGAGCTCCTGACCGGCCACTACGGCGCCGACTTCCCGGTCGAGGCCTTCAACGATCGCACCATGATGCTGGCCGATGAGATCATCGCCGCCGGCGTCGCCCTGAAGGCCGGGGCCGAGGAGATCCTCGACCGCCTGGACGAGCTTGCCCTGCCGCGGGCCATCGCCACCTCGTCCAGCCACAGGGCGGTGGCCTCGCACCTGGGCCCCAGCGGCCTGATCCCGCGCTTCCACACCATCGTCGCCAAGGGAGATTACACCCGCGGCAAGCCCAATCCCGATCCCTACCTCACGGCCGCCGAGCGACTGGGCGTCGATCCCGCCCTGTGCCTGGCCCTGGAGGACAGCCACAACGGTGTCCGCGCCGCCGCCGCCGCCGGGATGATGACGGTGATGGTGCCGGATCTGCTCGACCCGACTGAGGAGATGCACGACCTCTGCGTCCGCATCGCCCGGGACCTGCACGAAGTCCGCGGCTGGCTCGGCTAGAGGTCGATCCAGTAGTGCAGGGCCTGCTCGCCGGGCCGCCAGATGTGCGGGATAGTCTGCGTGTGCACCCCACCGTTCTTCTCGATGACGCGGATCGAGTGCGGGTTGTTCGGGTTCACCGTCAGCAGGACGCGGGTGAGGGGCAGGTTGGCGCGGATCCAATCCAGCCCGGCCGCCAGCGCCGCGCTGGCGTGGCCCTGGCCGCGCGCCGAGGGACGCATGGCGTAGCCCACATGGCCGCCGACCTTGGACAGGGTCTCGCTGAGTTCATGGCGCACATGCACCGTCCCTAGGAACCGGTCACCCTCCACCCACCACAGCGGGGTCCAGGGCACGGCGCGGCCCAGGGAGCCGTCCGGCTGAACGAAGGTCTCCGGCGGGTTCAGCTGGCTCTGCAGGAAGGCCATCGGGTCGGCCTCGACCTGAGCGATCGTCTCCGGCGTCTCGGGGCGCAGGGTGTCGCGGTTGTAGCCCTCGTGCAGGGCCTCGATGAAGGAGGCGAGGTAGCGCTCTGCGGGTCTGACCAGTTGCGCCATGACGGCCTCCTGCTGAAACCCCGGCACGAAGGGGCCGAGTCGAGCGGCCCGCCAACCTCGGCGGACTTGTAAACCGCCGCGCGCAGCCGGATATGAGGGCCCATGGACCGTACCGCCCCCCTCGACCGCGCCGCCCTTCTCGCCGCCCTGAACCAGGTCGCCGATCCGAAAACCGGCAAGGGCCTGTCAGACGCGGGCCTGGTGAAGGGCCTGATCCTGGCGCCCGGCCGCGCCGGCTTCATGCTCGAGGTCCCGGCCGCCGACGCCGCGCTCTACGCCCCGGTGCGCACCGCCGCCGAACAGTTGCTGTCGACCCTGCCGGGCGTGGCCAAGGCCCAGGTCGTGCTGACCAGCGAAGCCCCCTCGGCCCCGCCCGCGCCGGGCGTGACCCGGGTGCGCAAGGGCGCGCGCATCGCCCATGATCCCGGCGCCCAGGCCGGCCCGCCCGCCGAGGCCGAGCGTCCCGCCCATGTGAAGCGGGTCATCGCCGTGGCCAGCGGCAAGGGCGGGGTGGGCAAGTCGACCATCTCGGTGAACCTCGCCACCGCCTTGGCGCGCCAGGGCCTGCGCGTGGGTCTGCTGGACGCCGACGTCTATGGGCCGTCCGCCCCGCGCATGCTGGGCGTCGATGGCGAGCCGGGCTTCGGGCCGGAGAAGAAGCTGATCCCGCTGGAGGCCTGGGGGCTGAAGGTGATGTCCATCGGCTTCCTGGTGGACGAGGGCGCGCCGATGATCTGGCGCGGGCCGATGGCTTCCTCGGCCGTGCGCCAGATGGTCCACGACGTGGCCTGGGGCTCGGAGGCCGAGCCGCTGGACGTGCTGGTGGTCGACCTGCCGCCGGGCACCGGGGACATCCAGCTGACCCTGGTCCAGAAGCTGAAGCTCGACGGGGTGGTGATCGTCTCGACCCCGCAGGAGATCGCCCTGATCGACGCCCGCCGGGCGGCGGCCATGTTCCTCAAGACCGCGACCCCGATCCTCGGCGTCGTGGAGAACATGGCCTACTTCGCCGACGCCAGCGGAGCCCGCGTGCCGATCTTCGGCGAGGGCGGCGCCAAGGCCGAGGCGGTCAAGCTGGGCGTGCCCTTGCTGGGCGAGATCCCGCTGGACGTCGCCCTGCGCCAGGCCTGCGACGATGGCAAGCCCGTCTCGGCGGCGGCGCCCGAAAGCCCCGCCGCCCAGGTGTTCGCTCAGATCGCCAAGGCTCTGAGCTAGCGCCCGCTCGGCGCCGCGCCCGGCGCTGACGACAGGCCCGATAGGGGTTCGGCTTCCAGGTCGGCGGTCAGGGCCGCCTCGCGTTCATCCAGCTGGCGGCGGATGTCGGCATGGCGTTCGCTATCCAGCTTGTAGCCGAAGAACAGCGCGCCCCCGACTAGCACCAGGGCGATGGGCGCGAACAGGTAGCACATCTCCAGGCCGCGGATGGCGGCCTCGGTGTTCACCGCGCCCTCCTTGGCGTTGTAGCCGACGGCGGCCAGGATCGGGAACACGATGGCCACCGTGATCGACGAGCCGAACTTCTGGGTGATGGTGATCAGGGCGTAGAGCAGGCCGGCCTGGTTCTGGCCGGTGTCGAGCCGGATCTGGTCAGAGATGTCGGCGACCATGGCCCGGATCAGCAGGGTGAAGGCCGAGGCGCAGAAGCCGACGCTGAACATGCCCACCGCCGTCATGGCGAAGGCGCCCTTGGGCATGGCCATCAGGATGGTTTGGGTGATGGCGTAGCAGACGCAGGCCACCTGCAGGGTGCGGTGCTTGCCCAGCGTCTGGGCGATGCGGGCCCAGGCCGGCGCGCCCAGCAGGCCCGCGCCGATGTAGGGGATCAGCAGCAGGCTGACTTCCTTGATCGGGAAGCCCTTCGCGTCGTGAAAGAAGAAGATGTAGATCGGCGAGGTGGTGCCCGGCCCCAGCACCAGGAACAGGTCGGCCAGCACCAGGCGCGCCATGCCGGGGGTGGTGAACACCGCCATATAGTCCTTCAGGCTCGCGCCCTTCTGCGGCGGGCCGAGCTTTTCCGGCACGGTCAGGACGTTGGCGGCGGTGGTGAAGGGCAGCAGGCAGATGATGATCAGGCCGATGGCGGCCATGCTCTCGCCCTTGCCGGGCTGGATGGCGCCCTTGGTCAGGATCGGGGTCAGCAGCAGGGTGACCGAGCCCACCACGGCGACGCCCTGCATCCAGCCATAGATGCGGCTGCGCTCGTTATAGCCGGTGGCCAGCGCCGCGGCCCAGGCCGCGTGGCTGAGGCTGGAGATCGAGGTGCCGGTGTAGATGATCAGGAGCCAGGTGATCAGATAGCCGACGCCTGCGCCCTCCGGCGGGTTGAGGATCTTCCAGGTGGCGAACATCAGGATCGGCAGGCCGAGCGTGAACCAGACCTTGTAGCGGCCGAACCGCGTGTGGGTGCGGTCCATGCCGTAGCCGATGACCAGGTCGAAGCCGATGTCGATGAGGCGGACGGTGGCGACCGCGGCGGCCACCGCGGTCAGCGGAATGGCCAGGTGGCTGGCGTAGAACCGGGGCATGTAGGTGCCCAGGATCAGCATCAGCATGGCGCCCGGAATACCGGCGCTGGCGAAGGCGAATATGGTAGGCGTGGATAGCCGGCCAGCCGCAGGGCTGGCGGTTGCGGTGGTCACTAGACGTCTCCTCAAAATTTATGGCCGCCCACTTACGGGACGTTTATCCGGTAAACAGACCGCGCCCCTGGTCGGGGCGCAAGTCCAATTCTGAGACGGCTAGGGTCCGCACCCAATTGATCGCCAGGCGGCAGCGCTCTGTCAGGCCCTTCTCCCCTTGTGGGAGAAGGTGTCGGGCGACAGCCCGACGGATGAGGGGGCGCGCAAACCTGCCCGGAGAAGCGTGGAAACGCGATCCCCGAGAGGTCTGAGAGACCCCTCATCCGACCCTGCTCCGCAGGCCACCTTCTCCCACAAGGGGAGAAGGACGCTTCAAGCAGATCTCGTCAGGGCTAGTTGAGTATCGACCTTAGGCTTGATTGGCCGGGGGACGGCCCAGGCTGACGCCCGAGGCGGTGGCCAGGAGATCGGCCTCGGCGGCTAGGCCGTCGCGGATATCCAGCTGGCGGCGGACTTCGGCGTGGCGGCCCGCGTCCAGCTTCCAGCCGATGAAGGCCGCGCCGCCGAAGAACACCAGGATGATCGGGGCGAAGACGTAGCAGAGCTCCAGGCCGCGGATGGCCTCCGGCGTGTTCACCGCGCCCTCGGCCGGGTTGTAGCCGACGAACTGCAGCACGGCGTAGCTGACGGTCACGGTGATGGCGCCGCCGATCTTCTGGGTGGTGGTGACCAGGGCGTAGAGCAGGCCGGCGCGTTCCTTGCCGGTTTCCAGGCGCACCTCGTCGGCGACGTCGGCGACCATGGCCCGCACGATCGGCACGAAGCCGGCGGCCACGAAGCCCACCCCGAACATGCCGGGGATCGCCAGGCTCATGGTGGCCGGTGGAATGATCATCAGCATCGACTGGGCGACGGCGTAGGCCACAGACGAGGCCATCAGGGCGCGGTGCTTGCCGATCCGCTGGGCCAGGAAGCCCCAGAACATGGAGCCGACCAGGCCGGCGCCGATGTAGAACAGCAGCAGGATCGAGGTCTGCGGCGCGGTGTAGTGGCGCGCGTCGTGGAAGAAGAACAGGTAGAGGGCCGCCGTGGTGCCCGGGCCCAGCGCGATCACGAAGTCGGCGAAGACCAGGCGGATCATCTCCGGTCGCGACAGCAGCGCCCAGTAGTCCTTCAGGCCGATGCGCTCCTGGCTTTCCACTTCAGGTGCGACCCGCTCCGGCGTGATGGTGGCGCACAGGGCGACGGTGAGCGGGATGGCGGCGATCAGGAACCAGCCCATGGCCGCGACCCCGCCGTGCGCGCCCATCGGCGTCTTGGCCAGGAACAGGGGTAGCAGCAGGATCATCACCGAGCCCAGCACGCCGACGGCCTGGATCACCCCATAGACCCTGGAGCGATCGTGATAGTCGGTGGCCAGGGACGCGCCCCAGGCGGCCTGGGACAGGGTCAGGATCGAGACCCCGAGATAGAGGATCAGCAGCCAGGTGATCAGGTAGCCCAGGCTGATTCCCGGACTGGCCATGAACAGCATGTAGGTGGCCAGCATGGTCACCGGCGCGCCCAGGATAAGCCAGGGGCGGTAGCGGCCGAGCTTCAGGCGGGTGCGGTCCATGCCCATGCCCAGCAGGGGATCCACCGCCAGGTCCAACAGACGCACGATGCCGAAGGCCGCGCCCACGGCTCCCAGGCTCAGCCCGATATGGCCGGTGAAGAAACGGGGCAGATAGACCCCCATGACCAGGCCGATGGCGGCGATGGGGGCCGCGGTCGAGCCGAAGGCGGCGACCACGGGAAAGGACAGGCGATTGGCCGAGGCCATGCGGGGAACTCCAATATGGGCGGCGCCAATAAATTGCGCCTGGAAGACAAAATGCGGCGCAACCGCGCCTGGAAATGAATCGGCGTTCGCACGCCCAGGACCAGAGCCGTCAGCAAACTCCCCGCACGCGCCCCGCGCAAGGGGGCCGTGATCAGTTGGGTCGGATCGCGGCGTGCGCCGGCTCGGTGGTCAGGGCCTGGATCACCGCCGCCTCGTCATAGGCCGCGTCCCGGGCGTCGAGCTCGGCGCGGATCTCCGCATGGCGCTCAGCGCTGAGCTTGTAGCCGAAGAAGCAGGCGCCCCCGAGGCCGACGAAGACGATTGGGCCCACCAGGAAGGCGAGCTCCAGCCCGCGGATCGCCTCGGCGGTGTTCACCGCGGACTCCTTGGGATCGAAGCCGATGGCGTGCAGCACCGAGTAGGTGAGGAAGATCGAGAAGGCGCCGGCGATCTTCGAGGTCATGGAGGTCAGGGCGTAGAGCAGGCCGATCTGCTCCTTGCCGCCGTGCAGTCGCACCTCGTCGCCGATGTCGGCGGTGATGGCCCGGGTGGTGACGGTGAAGCCCGCCGCCAGGAAGCCGCTCAGGAACATGATCACCGCCGCCAGGGCGAAGCTGCCGGTGGGCAGGACCAGGAGGCTGGCCAGCACCAGGGTGTAGGCGGTGGTGATCACCCCCAGGGCGCGATGCTTGCTGATCCGCCGGGCCAGCAGGCCTATCAGCGGCGCGCCGGCGATGCCCGCCAGGATGTAGAGCACCAGCAGCAGGTTGGATTGGGTGGTGGTGAAGCCCAGCTTGGACTTGGAATAGAACAGGTAGAGGGCGCTCATCCAGCCCGGGCCGAGGGACAGGGCGAGGTCGGCGCCCATGATCCGCCAGACGTTGCCGTGCTTGAACAGGCCGATGAAGTCGCTCGCCCGGTAGCGGTCGGCGAAGGAGCGGGCGTCGAGGACTTCCGGCGTGCGCCAGACCACCAGGGCCACGGCGAAGGGTGTCATGGCGATCAGGAACCAGCCCATGGCCCGCACCCCTTCGGCGTCGGTGGCCCCGGCGCGGTCCAGGAAGATCGGGATGATCAGCACCATCACCGCGCCCACCACGCCGACGGCGGCCATGATCCCGAAGATGCGGGCGCGCTCGCCGTAGTCGGTGGCCAGGTTCGCCGCCCAGGCGGAGTGCGACAGGCTGAGGATCGAGGTGCCGAGGTACATGACCAGCAGCCAGACCATGATGTAGCCCTGGCCAACGCCTTCCGGCGCCATGAACAGCATGTAGAGGGCGATCATCAGGATCGGCGCGCCGATCACGGTCCAGAGCCGGTAGCGGCCGAACCGGGTGCGGGTGCGGTCCATGACCAGGCCGAGCGCCGGGTCGAGCGGGATGTCGATCATCCGCACCAGGGCGAAGGCCGCGCCGACGACGGCGAGGCTGACGCCTAGATGGCTGGCGAAATAGCGGGGCAGGTGGACGGCGATGGCCAGGCCCAGCGCCGCCAAGGGCAGGCTGGTGCCGGAAAAGGCCAGAAGGGTCCAGATCGAGTGGCGGCCTTGGGCCTTGGTCATCGCATCCTCCGCACGCCGGCGCGTCTCTTCGGACGCTGTCTCGGCCGGCCAAGGTTAGGCGGCGCCAAACTCGCTCACGCAAGCGGTTTTGTATTACCAAAATGAAAGACGGGCGGTCTTGCGACCGCCCGTCTGACAAAGACTGGATGTGTCCGAAGGACCTATCAGCCGGCGCCGAGCTTGCGGAAGAACTTCCCGCCCTGTTCGCCGCCGTTGACATAGGCCTGCTGGCCGGTCGGGTCGGAGATCTTGGCCCAGTTGTCGCGGACTTCCTCGACCGACAGGCCGCCTTCGCCGAGGTACACGCCCTCGGTTTCATAGATGCGCGACAGGGCGAAGGCGCCGGCGCCGGCGGTCAGGATCGCGCCGGTGGGGGCTTCGTCAGAGGCCAGGTAGACGACGCCGGGGGTCACGTATTCCGGCTTCAGCTTTTCGAGCATGGCGGGCGGCATCAGGCCTTCGGTCATGCGGGTGGCCGCGACCGGGCTGATGGCGTTGATGTGGATGTTGTTCTTCTGGCCTTCGAGCTTGATGGTGTTCATGAAGCCGATGATGCCGAGCTTGGCCGCGCCGTAGTTCGACTGGCCGAAGTTGCCGTACAGGCCCGACGACGAGGTCGTCACGACGATGCGGCCGTAGTTCTGGGCGCGCATGATTTCCCACACGGCCTTGGTCGGCTTCACGGTGCCCATCAGGTGCACGTTCATGACCAGTTCGAAGTCGGCGATCTCCATCTTGGAGAACGACTTGTCGCGCAGGATGCCGGCGTTGGCGATCAGCACGTCGATGCGGCCCCAGGTGTCCATGGCCTGCTTGACCATCAGGGCGACGCCGGCGTCGTCGGTCACCGAGCTGCCGTTGGCGATGGCTTCACCGCCCATGGCCTTGATCTCGGCCACCACGGCCTCGGCGGCGGCGGAGTTGCCACCCGTGCCGTCCATGGAGCCGCCCAGGTCGTTGACCACGACCTTGGCCCCGCGGCGCGCCAGTTCCAGCGCGTGCTGCTTGCCCAGGCCACCGCCGGCGCCGGTGACGATCGCGACTTTGCCGTCGAAGCGGATGTCCGCCATGGAAATGTCTCCCGTTCCCAAACAGGGGTTTGAATTTCGGCGCGCGTTGTGCGGTGCGGGAGAGCGGGCGTCAATGGGTTTGGAGTCTCCTCCCCCGCGATGCGGGGGAGGATTATTGGCCCCGCAGGAACTTCACCAGGACCCGCTGGCCGATCAGGAACGGGGCGGTGTCGGCGCTGACCACCACCTCGACCACGCGATCGTCGGTGCGCTCGGTGGGGTCGTCCGAGACCAGCTTGCGGGCGCCGAAGACGGCGGCCTGGCGCAGGACCTTGCCGGTGAAGACCTTGGAGGGATCGCTCTCCGGCGACATCTGCACGCTCTGGCCGATGGCGACGAAGGGCAGGGCGTTCTCGGCGATCTCGGCGCGGACGATGTGCGGAGCCACCGGCTCCAGATCGAACATGGTCGAGACATTGAGGGTCGAGGCGCCGGCGCCGGGGTTGGCGTAGCGGCGGGCGATGCGGCCGTCCGCCGGCGCGCGGATGATGGTCAGTTCCTGGATGTAGCGGGCCTGGGCCAGGTTGGCCTCGGCGGTGGCGATGGCGGCGCGCTGAGCCTCCAGCGAGGCTTCGGCCTCGCGGATGCGGTCGCTGGCCTGGTCCAGGCGCTGGCCGGCCACGAAGTTGGTGGCGACCAGGTTCTGCAGGCGGGCGCGCTCGCGCCGCGCGGTGGCCAGCTGGGCCTCGGTCAGGGCGATCTGGGCGCGGGCCTGGCGCAC